>NZ_JBSGDY010000027.1:0-47985 GCF_053602615.1 Micromonospora sp. NPDC004336 | reverse complement strand
GGGCGGGGACCCGGCATCCGCCCGGACGCCTCAGCGGCCCTGGAGGCCCCTGACGTTGTCGCCGAAGGTCCAGCCCTTGGATCCGTCCCAGTTGATCGACCAGGTCATCAGCCCCTTGAGGCGGCCGCCGTAGTTCTGCCACGCCTGGGCCACCGTGGCGGGTGCCATGTGGCCGCCCCCGGCGCCGGGCTGCGCCGGCAGGCCGGGGACCTGCTTGTCGTACGGGACGCGGATGGTGGTGCCCTGCACGACCAGCCCGGCGTCGAGGCAGTCGGTCTGCTTGGTGAAGCCCTGCACCGTGCCGGCCGGGTAGGAGTCGCCGGAGCAGCCGTACATGCTGCCGTTGTAGTACTGCATGTTCAGCCACCAGAGCCGGCCGTTGTCGGCGTACCGCTTGATGATCGGCAGGTACGCGCCCCAGATCGAGCCGTAGGTGACGCTGCCGCCGGTGACGTACGCGGTCTCCGGCGCCATGGTGAGGCCGAACGTCGGGGGCATCTGCGCGAGCACCCCGTCGATGATGCGGATCAGGTTCGCCTGCGACGGGGAGAGCTGGGAGATGTTCCCGCTGCCGGTGAGCCCGGTCTCGATGTCGATGTCGATGCCGTCGAAGTTGTACCGCTTGAGGATCGGCACGACGGTCGCGACGAACCGGTCGGCCACCGCGGCCGAGTTCAGGTCGATCCCGGCGGCGGCGCCGCCGATCGACATCAGGATGGTCAGCCCGGCCGCCTTGGCCCGGCACATCTCGGCGGGGGTCGGCACCCGGACCGTGCTGTCCATGCCGTCCTCCCACAGCACGGTGCCGTCGGCGCGGATCACCGGGAACGCCGCGTTGACCACGTTGTAGCCGTGGGCGGTGATCCGCGGGTCGGTGATCGGGATCCAGCCCAGCGGCGGATGGACCCCGTTGGCCGCGCCGTCCCAGTTCTCCCAGTAGCCCTGGAGCACCTTGCCGGCGGGCTTCGGCTTGCCGGCGCACGTCTCGGGGCCGGGCGGAGTGGACGTGGGCGTCGGGCTGGGGGAGGAGGTGGCGGTCGGCGTCGGGGTGGGGGAGGGGGACGCGGTGCCGGTGGGCGTGGGCGACGGTGTGCCGTCGCACGCGCCCAGGTCGGTCCAGAGCGAGGGTGTGGCGGCCGGGTTCCAGCCGGCGCCGGGCGGCGGGGTGTGCGTCACCAGCGCCTGGTAGGACCGGCCGGCGTAGCTGACCCGGCTGCCGGCGGGATAGGTGGTGCCCTCGGCCCAGGCCGGGGCCGTGCAGGCGGCCAGCGTGCTGCTCGGGCCGCTCGCCGTCGCCGCGACGCCGCCCACGGTCGGCAGTACGGCGGCGGCTACCAGCGTGACTCCGGCCAGCAGGGCGGGCATCGTCCGTCGAAGTCGCATGACATTCCTCCTCGTCGATGTGGACGGGAGGCTATCAGTAAACCTTGTTAAAAGTAACCGTCGGGGCGAGCCCGGTCACCGGCGGCGCCATCGGATCGGCAGGCGCTTCACGCCCCGCTGGAAGTTCGAGCGCAGGTATTCGGGCGGACCGGCGTACGCGATGTCGGCGGTGCGTTCGAGCAGCGCCTCGAACAGCGCCCGCACCTGGCACCGCGCCAGGTGCGCGCCGAGGCAGAAGTGCGGCCCGTGCCCGAAGACGAGGTGCGGGTTCGGGCGGCGGGCGAGGTCGAGCCGGTCGGGGTCGGCGAAGACGCGTTCGTCGCGGTTGGCCGACGCGAACGAGACGACCACCTTGTCCCCGGCCCGCACGGGCACGCCGCCGATCGTGGTGTCCGACGTGGCGGTGCGCCGGAACACCATCACCGGTGTCCACCAGCGCAGCAGCTCGTCGACGGCGGTGTCGAACAGGGCCGGCTCCCGCCGCAGCCGCTTGAGCTGCGCCGGGTGCTCCAGCAGGGCGATCATCGCGCCGGGCAGCCCGTTGCGGATCGTCTCGTTGCCGGCCACGGCGAACAGCCAGAACATGTTCTCGAACTCGTCCACCGAGAGCCGGTCGTCCCCGTGCCGCGCCAGCAGGACGGACATCACGTCGTGCCCCGGGCTGCTCCGCTTCGACCCGGCCAGCAGCTGGGCGTACGCGTACAGGTCGGCCATCCCGGCCCGGGTGCGCGGATCCGGCATCCGGCCGTCGGGGCCGGGCGCGGGCCGGTGCCGCAGCGCCTCGCGGGCCGCGTCGGTGCCGCCCCGCGCGTCGAACGCCGCCGACACCGCGTGGTCCGGATCCTGGAAGCCGATCACCCGGTTCGACCAGTCGTAGAGCAGCCAGCGGTCGGGCTCCGGCACCCCGAGCACGTCCGCGAGCGTGAGCAGCGGCAGGTCGGCGGCGAGATCGCGGGCGAAGTCGCAGCCGCCCTCGTCGGCGTCGCCGAGCGCGCGCTCGACGAGCGCCGTCGCGTTCGCGCGGATCGACGCCTCCAGCGCGGCGACCGCGCGCGGGGTGAACGAGCGGGCGACGGGTCGGCGTAGCCGGCCGTGCTCCGGCGGGTCTATGTTGAGCATCATCCGGCGCACGTAGTCCAGGTCCCCGGGCGTGGCCGGGTCACGGATCTGGGTGGCGCCGAGCCAGGACGAGAAGAGCCGCGGCTGCCGGAGCACGTCCGTCACCTCGGCGTGCCGGAGCACCAGCCAGAACCCCGGCCCGCCGGGCAGCCCGAGCAGCGGTGGCTCCTCGACCCACACCACCGGGCCGGCCGCCCGCAGCGCCGCGAGCAGGTCGTACGGTACGCCCTCGACGAAGGTGCGGGGATCGACGAGGGGCGCGGGATCGACGCTCACCGCCCGAGGAACTCCTCCAGCACCGTGACCAGCCGCACCGGCGTCTCGAACATCGCGTAGTGGCCCGCGTTGGCGAGCACCTCGAGCCGGGCGTTCGGATAGTGGCGTAGCCAGGTCTCGCGCATCGTGTCGGCGCCCAGGGCCGGATCGTGCTCGCCGACGACCGCCAGCGCCGGCACCGGGTTGCCCTTCACCTCGTCGGTGAAGTCGGTGCGCGCCCAGGCGGTGAGGTAGGCGCCGAACGCCTCCCGGGTGCAGTTGTCGAGGGAGAACCGCACCATCTCGTCCAGCCAGTGGCCGGACAGCCGGTTGCCGGTGGTGAGGTCGATGATGGCGCGCCGGTTGGCCGGGTTGTCGGCCGCGCCGTCGAACAGCGCCCAGCTTCGCAGGTCGAAGGGCACCCCGCCGGCCGGGACGGGGCTGATGCCGACGAGGCGCTCCACCCGGCCGGGCGCGTCGGCGAGCACCCGCTGCGCGGCGCTGCCGCCCATCGAGTGCCCGACCACCGAGAAGGTGTCCCAGCCGAGGGAGTCGGCGAGGTGCAGGGCGTCGCCGGCGACCTCGGCGATGGTGTGCTCGCCCGCGACCCCCGTCCGCGCGCCGTACCCGCGACAGTCCAGGAACGCCCAGGTGAAGCGGTCGGTGTCGATCAGATCCGGCAGCGGGCCCCAGCCCCGCGCCGACCCGAACCAGCCGTGCAGGGCCAGTACCCGGCGCGGCCCGTGGCCCACGCTGACCGGGCCGGCGTCGGTGCCGGGGTGGTTGTTCGTCATGACGGCGGCTCCTCGAATGCGGCGCCGAGTCCTCCGGTGGACGGCCCCGGAGCCGGCGAGGCGGACGCTGCGGTGTGCCCGCGACCGTAGTCGGCGAGCGGACCGAATGGAAGAGCGGCGAGGTGCGTCGCGGCGGCCTCCGTCGCGGCGGCCTCCGTCGCGCCGGCCTCCGTCGCGGCGGCCTCCGTCGCGGCGGCCTCCGTCGCGCCGGCCGTGTGCGCGGGCGGCGGTGGGTCAGGCGGTGGCCCGCTCGGGCTCCGGCTCGCGGACGACCGGCTCCGACCCGGCCCGTCTGATCGGCGTGACCGCCCCGCCGACCGCGACCAGCAGGCACCCGGCGCCGGCGACGAGCGTGACCGCGGTGACGCCGTACCGGCCGGCGGCCCAGGTCAGCACGGCGGCGCCGGCGGGCCCGAGGGAGTAGTGCGTGCTCCAGAAGGCCGACGTGACCCGCCCGAGCAGGTGGTCGGGCGTGATCTCCTGGCGCAGCGACATGGAGCAGATCCCCCCGACGCTGACCCCGCACAGGTAGACGGCGGTCAGCGCCGTGACGCCGGGCACGGTGCCGGCCACGCCGATGCCGGCGACGGCGAGACCGGACACCGCGACGGCGCCGATCCAGGTGGCGCCGAAGCCGCGCCGGCGGCGCAGCGGCGCCACCAGCAGCGCCCCGGCTACCGTGCCCACCGCCGCCAGGCCGAGCACCGTGCCGATCGTGCGGTCGGAGCCGCCGAGGTCGTGCTTGACGTGGTAGATGAGCACGTCGGTGAGGCCGTACGTCAGGAAGATGAAGATCGACAGCAGGACGGTCAGCGCGCGGAGCACGGGCTGCCGCCGCAGGAACCGCGCGCCGGCCAGCAGCTCGGCCAGCCGGCTCTCCCGTCCCACCCCGTCGGGCCGTTCGTCCCCGGCGGACCGTCGGAGCCGGACCAGCCAGAGGCCGGCGGCCGACAGGGCGAAGCTGGCCGCGTTGACGGCGACGGCCACCGTCGGACCGAACCGGGCGGAGGCGACCCCGGCGAGCAGCGGCCCCGCCACGGCCGCCGTGGCGTACGTCGCCTGCAGGCGGCCGTTGGCCTCGGTGATCCGGTCCCGGTCGACGAGGTTGCGCACCGCGGTCACCGCGGCGACCTGGAACACCATGCCGACGGCCTCGCAGATCGGCAGCACGACGAAGAGCAGCCAGACCTGCGGGCCGGCGAGCCAGGCCAGGGGAATGAGACCGTAGAGCACCAACCGGGCCACGTCGGCGGCGATCATCAGGCTCCGCCGGTCGTAGCGGTCGACCAGGACGCCGCCGAAGATCCCCGCGCCGACGGACGCGGCGCCGGCCACGGCCGTGAGCAGACCCATCTGGGCCACCGACCCGGTCGCGTGCAGCACGAGCAGCGGCACCGCGATGTAGGCGAACGAGTCGCCGACGGAGGAGAGCGACTGCGCGGCCCAGTACGCGCCGAAGTCGCGGTCGCGCCACAGCGGACGTCTCACCGGCCCGACGCGTGCACGCACACCGGCGAGGGTATCGGCCCGCCGCCCCGCCGGCCGCCCCCGGCGCGGCCGCCGCTCAGAGGCTCATCGGCTCGGGATCGGTCGCCAGCGCCCGGAACCGCCCCCGGGGGTCGGGCACCAGCCGCCGGGCGGACAGGTCGAGCACGCCGCCCACGCCGGTCAGCGTCGCGACCCGGACGCCGTCGGCGCGGACGTAGTCCTGCTCGATCTCGAAGGTCTTGCCCTCGCCCCAGCGGAACGCGCAGGACACGTCCACCTCGTCACCGCCGCGCAGCTCCCTGAGGTATCGCAGGGTGACCTCCAGGGCGACCGGCCCCACCCCGGCGGCCAGGAGCCGCGCCTGCGTGATGCCGGCCGCCCGCAGGCACTCCCACCGGGCGTGCTCGCCGTACTGCAGGTAGACGGCCTGGTTCAGGTGGCCCTGGGTGTCGAGCTCGTAGCCACGGACGGTGACGCGCACCCGGAACGGATCTGCCATGCGGCAAAGCCTACGGACGGGTACGACAGTAACGGGCGGGACGCCGCGCGGGCGCCGCCAGGGCCGGCGCGACGGGCCCCGCGGGCGCCACCGGCGTACGCTGCGGTGGTGAGCGCCCCGTCCCGCATCCTGGTCTACGGGGTGTACGGGGCCGGCAAGTCCACCCTGGCGGCGCGGCTCTCCGAGCGCCTGGGCCTGCCGTGGCACCCGGTCGACGACCTGCTCTGGGAGCCCGGCTGGGTGGAGGTGCCAATCGCGGTGCAGCGCAGCCGGATCGAGGCGCTCTGCCGGCGCGACCGCTGGATCCTCGACGGGGCGTACCACGGCTGGCGCGACGTGGTGCTCGCGCGCGCCGACCTGGTCGTCGGCCTGGACTATCCGCGCTGGCTCTCCTTCTGGCGGCTGCTGCGCCGCACCCTCCGCCGGCTGCTGACCGGGGAGGAGATCTGCAACGGCAACCGGGAGTCGCTGGGCAGCGTGCTGTCCCACGACTCGATCCTGGTCTGGCACGTCACGGCGTTCGGCCGGGCCCGGCGGCGGATGCGGGCCTGGCAGGCCGATCCGACCGGGCCGCCGGTCCTGCTGTTCCGCTCCCCGGCGGCCCTGGACCGCTGGCTGGCCGGCCTGCCCGTCCCGCCGGCCAGGCCGTCGGCGCCGGAGGCCCTCAGGCCACCTTCGGCACGGCGCGGTCGATGATCGCGGCGAAGTCCACGCCGGCCGGCAGGGTGCCGTACGCCTGGCCGTGGTCGCCGCCGAGCCGGGAGGCGCAGAAGGCGTCGGCGACGGCCGGGTGGCCGTGCCGCACCAGCAGCGAGCCCTGGAGGACCAGGGCGAGTCGCTCCACGACGCGACGGGCCCGCAGTTCGAGGTCGTCGCGGTCGGACAGTTCGGCCCGCACCTGCCGCACCGCGGCGTCGAGCCGCGCGTCGGCGCCGGCGGCGGCGCACACCTCGGCCTGGAACGCCTCCATGACCTGAGGTTCCCGGCCGATGGCGCGCAGCACGTCCAGCGCCGCGACGTTGCCGGAGCCCTCCCAGATCGAGTTCAGCGGCGACTCGCGGAACAGCCGGGGCAGCCCGGACTCCTCGACGTAGCCGTTACCGCCCAGGCATTCGAGGGCCTCGGCGGCGTGCGCCGGCCAACGCTTGCAGACCCAGTACTTGCCGACGGCGAGGGCGAGCCGTTTGAAGGCGGTCTCGCCGGCGTCGCCGCGCGCGGACCGGTCGGTCGCTCCGGCGAGCCGCGTCATGAGCACGGTGGCGGCCTCGGACTCGACGGCGAGGTCGGCGAGCACGTTGCGCATCAGCGGCTGGTCGACCAGGTAGCGGCCGAAGGCCCGCCGGTGGGTGGCGTGGTGGGCGGCGGTGAGCAGGCCCTGCCGCATCCCGGCGGCCGCCCCGACGACGCAGTCGAGGCGGGTCAGGTTGACCATGTCGATGATGGTGCGTACGCCCCGGCCCTCGTCCCCGACGCGCCAGGCGACGGCGTGCTCGTACTCGACCTCGGCGGAGGCGTTGGACCGGTTGCCGAGCTTGTCCTTGAGGCGCATCAGCCGCATCGGGTTGCGCGTGCCGTCCGGCAGGACGCGGGGGACGAGGAAGCAGGTGAGCCCGCCGGGCGCCTGGGCGAGGGTGAGGAACAGGTCGCACATCGGCGCCGACGTGAACCACTTGTGCCCGACGAGCCGGTAGGTGCCGTCCGGCTCGGGGTGGGCGGTGGTGGCGTTGGCGCGTACGTCCGAGCCGCCCTGCTTCTCCGTCATCGACATGCCGGCCAGCAGCCCCCGCTTCGCCAGCGGCGGGCGCAGCCCGAAGTCGTACGTGCGGGCGGTGAGCAGCGGCTCGTACCGGGCGGCCAGCTCCGGGGCGTGCCGCAGCGCGGGCACCGCCGCGTACGTCATCGAGATCGGGCAGCCGTGCCCGGCGTCGGGACGCCAGACGTAGAACTTGGCCGCCCGCGCCACGTGGGCGCCCGGCCGGTCGTCCGCCCACGGGGCGGCGTGCAGGCCGTGCGTGACCGCGGTGCGCATCAGTTCGTGCCAGGCGGGATGGAACTCCACCTCGTCGATCCGGTGGCCGTAGCGGTCGTGGGTGCGCAGGACGGGCGGGTGGTCGTTCGCCAGCCGCCCCTGCTCGGCCGCCTCCTCGGCGCCGCCGATCCGGCCGAGCTCGTGCAGCTCGGCGGCGGCCCAGCCGGCGCCCTCCCGCGCGAGACCGTCGAGCAGCGCCGGATCGTCGGCCGTGTCGTGGCCGACCATCGGAGGGACCTGGTTGAAGACCTCGTGCGTCGTCACGGCGACACTCCCAACGCGCGGTGGATGAAGGTGATCAGGCCGGGGACGGTGCCCGGGCCGGCGACGCCGGCCGCGAGCGGGCCGACCATGGCCTCGGCCAGGGCGCCGACCAGCGCGGCCGCGGTCAGCTCCGGGTCCTGCGCGGGCAGTTCGCCGCCCGCGACGCCCGCCGCGACGTAGCCGGCGATCAGTTCGGCGTACGCGCGGCGGAAGACCAGCCGCTCGGCGTCGACCGCGGGATCGACCGGCTCGGCCAGCAGGGCGTACGCCAGCCGCGGCGACTTCAGCGCGCGACCGCAGAACGTCTCGACGACGGCGGCGACCTGCTCGGCGGCGGTCGACTCCAGCGCGGCGGCCCGCGCCACCGCCTCCACCTCGCGTCGGGAGGCGGTGCGGAACACCTCGGCGAACAGGTCGGCCTTGGCGGGGAAGTGCCGGTAGACGGTGCCGGTCGCCACGCCGGCCCGCTCGGCCACGGCGGCGACGGAGCAGCCGGCGTAACCGGCCCCGGCCATGATCTCCAGCGCGGCGGCGATGATCCGCTCCCGCGACGCGTTCAGCCGAGCCCTGACCCGCTCGGTGCTCCGGTAGACCACGCAAGGATTGAACCATCATTCAAACCTTGGCCACAAGACGCGGCGACCGTCGGGGCCGTGCCCCGGGTGGCCCGGCGCGGGTCAGGTGAGCGTCGCCACCACGTGGGCGGCCGCCTCGGCGAGGAGCGCCTGGTCGTACCGGGCGTCCCGGGTGTCCTTGCTGGACATGATCGAGACGACGAGGGGGGCGGCCCGCGGGGGCCACACGACGGCGATGTCGTTGACGGTGCCGTAGTCGCCCGTCCCGGTCTTGTCCGCCACCGTCCAGTCCTTCGGCACGCCCGCCCGGATACGCCGGGCGCCCGCCCCGGTGGCGTTGCGTTCCAGCAGGCCGCGCAGGAAGGCGCGCTTGTCCGGCGGCAGGGCGTCGCCCAGCACGATCCTCTGGTAGTCGGTGCCGATGGCCCGGGGCGAGGTGGTGTCGCGCGGGTCGCCCGGGACGGCCGACACGATGTGCGGCTCGAAGCGGTCCATCCGCGTGACGGTGTCGCCGAGGCCGCGGACGTACGCCGTGAGCTCGGCGGGACCACCCAGGTCGCGGAGCAGCAGGTTGCCGGCCGTGCCGTCGCTGAAGCGGACCGCGGCGTCGCAGACCTGCCGGATCGTCATCCCCGTGGCCACGTGCCGGCGGGTGATGGCGGAGCTCTTCATCAGGTCGCGCTCGGCGTACCTGACGACCGTGTCCAGGTGCGACAGCGGGTTGCGGTGCAGCACCGCCGCTGCCGCCAGCCCCTTGAACGTGGAGCAGAAGGCGAACCGCTCGTCGGCCCGGTGGGCGACGGTGGCGCCGGTGCCGGTCGCGAGGGCGTACACCCCGAGGCGGGCGCCGTACTTCCGCTCCAGCTCGGTCAGGCGGGGGTCGCGGCCGTCCGGCGCGGCGGTGGGGGAGGGGGACGCGGCGGACGAGGAGCTGGGGGTGGGGGCGGCGGCGGGCGTCCCGTCCTTGGCGCAGCCGGCCAGTGGCAGTGCCGCCGCCATTCCCAGCAGGGCGCGGCGGCTGACGGTCGGTGGCGTCGAGGCGTGACGGATCATGAGCACTCCAGTTTCGCGGGCGCGGGGAGCCGGGCGGGCCCGCGCGGTGTCCCGCAGTCGGCAGGGGCAGGAACGACGAGGTCGAGCGGTCGACCCGGGCGGCTCCGCAAGATCCCGTCCTGGGTTACACGCACGGTCACCCCACGGCGGTTGCCGGGCCCCGCCGTCGATCTCGTTCATCCCGGCAGGGCCAGGTTGTCACGCAACTGACACACGTTCGCACGGTCGCCGCCAACCCGGCCCGGCACGTTTGGCTGCCGGCGGGCTCGCCACGGCCGGCGCGGCGACGCGTGGGCAGGGGCAGCGAGCGGGCACCGAGCTCCGCCACCGCGACCGGCTCTTGGCGGTGGCCACGACGCCAGCGCGCTCCACCAGACAGGAAGGACACCAGGATGACCGTCGTCCCGGAGCAGCACCGGATGACACTGATCTGCGACACCTGCGGCGACACCGTCGCCGCGACCGCGGACGTCCTGACCGACGCCGACGTCGTCTGGGCCCTGGTCGCCGAGCACGGCTGGAGCGGCTCGCCGTTCGCGGCCGGCCCGCACCGCTGCCCCCACTGCGGTCTGCTGCCCGCCTCCGGGGGCGGGCCCGCGCCGTGCGGGGACCACGGCCCGGGCGGCATCCTCGGCATCGACCACCTCGGCGACGCCACCGTCGTCTCGGCCACCGGCGACATCGACCTCGACAGCGGCGACACGCTCCGGGCCGCCCTGCGGCACGCCGCCGACATGGGCGGACACGTCGTGGTCGACCTCAGCCGGGTGCACGTCATCGACTCCACCGGGCTGGGCGTGCTCGTGCGCGCCCATCGCGACGCCCGCGACCGCGGCGTCACGCTCTGCCTGGTCGCGCCGCCCGGGTTCGTCCGCACGGTGCTGCGCACCATGCGCCTGGACGCGGCCCTGCCCGTCCTCGACAGCCGCGACGAGGCCCTCGCCCGGCTGACCGGGGCCCGGCCGGCTCCGCCGGGTGTCGGCACCGGTGCTCCGGCTCCCGCCCGGCCGCGCTGACCGGGCCTACGCCCGTACGGTCGTCGCCCACCCGCCGGTCGCGTCGGCGGCCTGCCGCTCCCACGCCGGTGCGCCACCCCGGACGGGCCAGGCCCGCGTCCTGCCCTCCGTCGGCTGGGCGGCGCACGCCTCGGCGAACCGGCGGGCGAGCGCGTCCGCCGCCCGGAGCGGGTCGGCGCCGCTGCGGGCGGCTTGCGCGGTCACCCGATCCGCCAGCGCGACGTGGGCGGCGACCTCGCCGTCGCCCACGACCTCGGGATCCGCCAGGAGCGACAACGCCAGGACCGCCGGATCGACCTCCTCGGCGAGGGCCGCGACCAGACGGCAGTGGCCGTCCAGCAGCAGGTAGCCGTCGAACGCGCTCACCCACCACAGCAGGATCGGCGGCAGCACCCGCTCGCGGGCCTGCCTGCGGTACGCCTTGACGCGGGCGGCGTCGACGTCGGGCAGCCGCCGCAGGGGAAGCACGCCGTTCCAGCCCACGCCCAGCCAGTCGAGGTAGGCGGCCGGATGGTCCCGGACGAGGTCGCCGCGCAGGCAGTACGGCGGCAGCCGACGGGGGCCGAGGGCCCACCGCCCGTCGTGCAGCGGCCCGGTGTCGGCGTCGTACAGCCAGGACGCGAACCGGTGCGCCCAGCGGCCGTGCCACGGCGCGCCACCGCACGGGCCGGTCCGCCGCGCGTCGTCGGCGCGCAGGGGAGGCAGCGGCGAGACGTACTCCCCGGTCCGGTACACGTGCATGCCGTGGTTCCCGGGGTGTGCCCTGCCGAACAGGACCGGGCGGTGCCGCTGGCGCAGCAGCAGGCGTCGGCCCGACGCTACCTCCGGGCGCAGGTCGGGCGATCGCCGACCGGTGACACCCAGCCCGAGGGCACCGTCGAGCGTGTACAGGTTCGTCCGACGCACGGGTCGAGCCTAGGCGAGCGACGCACGGGTCGAGCCTGGGCGAGCCGACCGGGCGGCGGCGGAGCCGCGTCGGCGTCCGCCGGTACGGCGGCGGAACCGAGCCCGGCGTGCTCGGCGGAGAGAGGTTCCGAGAAGCTGGCGGTGAGGTCGGTCGCGCGGCTGTCAGTGGCCGAGGCGCTGCCGGGCGAGGAACTTGGGCACCACCATCCGCCAGGCCTCCGTCACCAGCTCGGTCATCTGGTCGTGGTCGAGCCGGGCGAGACGGCAGCACACCCAGTTGAACCGCAGGTCGGCGGCGCCGGGCAGGAAGAACAGGTCCGGCTCGGCGGCGACGAGGCCGTCCCGCTGCTCCTTCGGGTAGCCGAAGCCCATCGTCTGCTCGTCGCGGGAGAACGCCACGTAGACGATCGAGCCGACCCGGAACTTCACCCGGTCGCGGACGAGGTGCTCGCTGCTGCGCGGCAGCGTCCGGGCCAGCGCGCGGACGTCGTCGACGGTCACCACGGGTACGACCGTAGCGGCGGGCACCGACAGTTCGCCGGCGTGGTCGGCCGCCCGCCGTGCGCCGGGGCACGATGGACGCGTGCACATCGAGCCGGTGGACTGCGCACCCGAGCAGGCGTTCCCGCGAGCCGTGCTGCGGCAGCGCTGGGAGGACCTCACCTTCCTGCACTGGGCGGTCGCGCCCGAACGCGTCGCGCCGCTGCTGCCGGCCGGCACCCGGCCGGACACCCTCGACGGGCTGACCTACGTCGGCCTGATCGGCTTCCGCATGGTGGGGCTGGGCCTCGGCCGGGGGCCGGGAGTGCCGTACTTCGGCACCTTCTGGGAGACCAACGTCCGGCTCTACTCGGTCGACGCCAGCGGGCGGCGGGCCGTGGTGTTCCGCTCGCTCGACGCGTCCCGGCTGGTCCCGGTGCTGGTCGCGCGCGCGACCCTGCGGCTGCCGTACCTGTGGTCGGCGATGCGGCTGGAGCGCGACGGCGACCGGCGCACGTACCGGTGCCGGCGTCGCTGGCCCGGTCCCGCCGGGGCGACGAGCCGGATGGAGGTCAGGGTGGGCCGAGCGATCGCCGACCCCAGCCCGCTGGAGCACTTCGTCACCGCCCGCTGGGGCCTGCACACCCGGGCGTACGGTCGCACGCTGCACCTGCCGAACTGGCACCCCCGCTGGCCGCTGCACCGCGCCGAGCTGCTGCACCTGGACGACGAGCTGGTCGCGGCCGCCGGGCTGCCCGCGCCGACGGGGCCGCCGGCCAGCGTGCTGTATTCGCCCGGCGTGCCGGTCCGGTTCGGCCCGCCCGCCCGCAGCGACGTCCCGTAGTCCGCGCCCCGCCCGTGCCCGGACCGGCCGGGAAACGGCAAACCTATTGACTTTCGATAGGTAGCGAGTGATAGTCGATGTATGTTTGCTGAGCATCGAGCGGTGGCGCCGCTCAGAGTCTTCCTCGTGCTGCTGTTCGGGATCCTGGTCATGCTGCAGACCTTCTCGCTGCCCGGGCAGTTCGCGCACATGGCCGAGGAGTCGCCGGACCAGGCGTACCTGAGGTGGCCGATGACGGCGGTGGCGGTGTTCTGGGTGCTGTGCGTCCAGGTGGTCATCGTGGCGACCTGGAAGCTGCTCACGCTGGTCAGGAACGACCGCATCTTCAGCGACGCCTCGCTGCGCTGGGTGGACGCGATCGTGTGGGCGATCGTCGCCGCCTGGGTGGTGCTGCTGGGCGTGTTCCTCTTCGTGGGCTTCCGCGCGTCGGATCCCGGGCTGCCGCTCCTGCTGTTCCTGCTGCTGGTGGGCGTGGCGGCGCTGGGGCTGCTCATGGTGGTGATGCGCGCGCTGCTGCGGCAGGCCACGACGCTGCGCACCGACATGGAAGCGGTGATCTGATGCCCATCGTCGTGCGGATCGACGTCGAGCTGGCCAAGCGCAAGATGAGCGTCGGCGAGTTCGCCGAGCGGGTCGGGCTCACGCCGGCGAACGTGGCGGTGCTGAAGAACGGCCGGGCCAAGGCGGTGCGGTTCAGCACGCTGGAGGCCATGTGCCGGGTGCTCGACTGCCAGCCCGGCGACCTGCTCGAGTGGGTCGAGGAATGACCCGCCACGACGCTCCCCGCGCCGGGGACGTCGACCCCGTCGGCCCGCGCACCGGCCCGGCCGGCGGCGCGGCCGACCCGTGGAAGGAGACCCCATGAAGTATCTGCTCGCCCTCGTCGCCGTCCTCGCCGTCGCGGTCGGCGTCGCCGGGGTCGTGTACGGGGAGGCCGACGACTCGCCGGGCCTGCAGCTCCTGGGCGTCGTGCTCGTCGTCGCCGCGATCGCGTTCGGCGTGCGGATCGTCCGGCGCGGCAGGTAGCGCGGCGCGCTCCGACCGGGCGCGGTCGCGGGCCCGCCGGCGCTAGGGTCGGGCCCTATGCGGACGAAGCAGGAGCTGAGTGCTGCCATCCGGCGGGAGCGTCGCGCGGCGCTCGTCGTCAACGCCCACTCCCGCCGGGGCCGCCAGCTCTACGAGGAGACCCGGTCGCGGCTGGTGGCCGCCGGCTTCACCCTGCTCGCCACGTGCCCGGTCGACCGCCCCGCCGAGCTGGAGCGCAGCCTCGCCGCCGCCGTCGACCTCGGGCCGGACCTCCTGGTCGCCGCCGGCGGCGACGGCACGATCGGCACCGCCGCGCGCCTGCTCGCCCACCGCGACGTCGCGCTCGGCCTGCTGCCGCTGGGCACCACCAACAACTTCGCCCGCACGCTGGGGATCCCGCTCGACCTGGACGCGGCGGTCGCCGTCCTCACCGACGGCAAGGTGATCGACGTCGACCTCGGCCTCGTGGGCAGCATGCGGTTCACCAACCACGTCGGCATCGGCCTCTCCGCCGACGTGATGCTGAGCACGCCGCCCCGGCTCAAGCGGGTGGCCGGCCGGCTCGCGTACCCGGCGACGGCCCTGGCGCTGCTGGCCCGGCACCGGCCGCTGCGCGCCGCCGTGCGCGCGCAGGGGCGGGAGCACGAGTTCGTCACCCATCAGCTGTACGTCGCCAACGGCGGCTTCCACGCCGGCCGGGTGATCACCGCCGACGCGAACGCCGACGACCGGCTGCTGGTGGCGTACCCGGTGGGTGGCCCCACCCGGCGCGGGCTGCTGCGCGACACGGCCCGCAACGCGGCCACCGGCCATCGCCGCACCCTCGGCGACGAGCCGTTCCTCGCCGTACGGGAGCTGTGGCTGGAGACCGACCGGCCGGCGCCGGTGGAGGTCGACGGGGAGCCGTACGGCGAGACCCCGGTCCGGATCGGCCTGGACCCCAACGCGCTGCGCGTCATGGCCGCCGCCGACAGCCCGGACCGCTAGCCGCTGTGGGCCGAAGGATCGTTGCCGAGCCGGTTGGCCGCGATGGCGGGCTGGTTCGCCACGGCCCACCCGGCGAGGGTCGACAGCGGCTCCAGTAGCGACCTGCCGAGAGGCGTGAGGCTGTACTCCACGCTGGGCGGGTTGGTCGCGAACACCTCGCGGCGAACCAGCCCGTCGCCCTCCAGGCCGCGCAGCGTGCGGGTGAGCATGCGCTGGCTGATGGCTTCGATGCTCCGGTGGAGTTCGTTGAACCGGTGCGGTCGTCGGCCGAGCAGCACCACGACGAGCACCGTCCACTTGTCACCGATCCGACGCAGGACATCGGTCACCGGGCACCGTTCGTGCTCGTCGCCGGGGACCGGGTTCGGCAGCGCCGTGTCGAGCGGGGCGGGCACACCGCTGTTCGTTGCTGACATCAAAATGCCTTCTTCCGTGATCCCGGCCGACTACGAACGATAGGGGCTACCTACCAGAGGTAACCAGGGAGAACCGATGGTCAACCAGCACGACGACGTGGTCCTTGAGCGAGGAGCCCGGGCCGTGGTCGTCACCGGCGGCAGCGACGGCATGGGACGTGCGCTCGTCCTCGGTCGAGCTGCGCGCGGCGACCGCGTCCTCGCCGTCGGAAGCAACCCGAGCAAGGGCGAGCGACTGATCGCCGACGCCAGGAAGGCGGGTCTTCACGGCCGGATCGAGTTCCTGGCGGCCGATCTCAGCACGATCGCGGGTAACCGGGCGGTGATCGATCACGTCGCGGCCGGGTACGAGAGCGTCGACGGTCTGGTGCTGGTGGCGAATCGTCAGTCACCGAAGCGCGTGGAGACGACCGACGGATTCGAGTCGACCTTCGCCCTCTACTACCTCAGCCGGCATCTGCTCGGCCACGGGCTCATGCCGCTGCTGTCCGCCGGCTCGCGCCCGGTGATCGTCAACATCGCCGGTGTCGGAACCAGGTCGGGGCGGGTCCACTGGGACGACCTTCAACTGCGGCACCGCTACCGCACCGTCACCGCGCAGCTCCAGGCGGCGCGCGCGAACGACCTGCTGGGAGTGGCGATGGCAGAACAGTTCGGCGACCGGGTCCCCTACGTTCTCTATCATCCCGGTTTCACCCGCAGTGGCGACTCCGCGATGGAGCAGCTCAACCGCCTGACCCGCGCGGTCGTCAAGTCCCTCGCCGCAGTCGCCGCCCGACCCGTCGAGCGGGCGGTCGCACCGGTGCACGGCTTCCTCGACTCGCCTCCCGGGGCGCCCCTGACCGCGATGGACCGCGGTGACCCGGTGCCGCTGGATCTGGCGACCCTCGACCCGGCCGCAGCGCGACGCCTCGCCGACACGACGGCCCGGCTGCTCCGTAACCTGTCCTGATTCCGCACCGCCGACGCCCGGACCGGCGGCGACGGTGCGGCGAAGTCGGCCCGCGACGTCGGTCGTCGACCCGGCGCGCGGCGGGTCGGAGCTCAGCCGGCGGTCTGGGCGGCGGTGCGGGCGAGTTGCGGCAGCACCTTGTCGCGCCAGCCGGGGCCCATCCGGTCGAAGGCGTCGCGTTCGGACTTCCGGCCGAAGTCGAATCCGCTGTGCTCGAAGAACAGTCGGGTGCCGTGGCCCTCCGCCACCAGTCGCCAGGTCAGCGTCCACGTCTCGTTGAACGTGTAGACCAGCCGCTGCTCCGGGACCACCTCGAGCACCTCGCAGGGCACCGCGCCCCAGCCGGGCATCTGGAGGTGGAAGCGGTGGCCGACGCTGGCGGCGATGTCGCCGGGGACCCACCAGCGGGCGTGCAGTTCGGGGTCGGTGAGCGTGCGCCAGACCCTGCTCGGCGGGGCGTCGACGAACTGGTCGACGGTGATGGTGTCGGTGGCGGTCACCGGTCCTCCTCGGCGGCGTCGGCGAGCGAGCGCAGCCGCTCGCGCCAGAAACGTTCGAACGGGTGCAGCCAGTCGCCGACCTGGGCGAGCGGCTCCGGGGTCAGGTGGTAGTGCCGTTGCCGGCCCCTCGGCTCGTCGTGCACCAGCGCCGCGCGCCGCAGCACCTGCAGGTGCTCGGCGACGGCCGGCCGGCTCAGGTCGAACTGGTCGGCGAGGTCGCCGGCCGTCCGGGGCCCCTCGGCGAGCAGTCGCAGCAGCCTGCGCCGAACCGGGTTGGCCAGGGCGAGGAACACGTCGTCGTCGGGCACCCCTCGAAAATATGTCGGAGGTTGCCGACATGTCAAGGATTTCCGACGCGTCGGTGCCGGCGCGGGCGACGCGGGCTGCCCAAGTCAGGCAGCCTCACGAGCCGCCGACCCTCGGCTGTCGATGGTCGGTCAGCCGGAACCCGACACCCCGCACCGCGTCGATGGTCACGCCGGTGCCGAGCCCGGTGAGCTTGCGCCGCAGCCGCTTCACCAGGGACTGCACGTCGGATCTGCGCCGCAGCCCCTCGTCCCGCCAGACCGACCGGTGCAGCTCGGCGTAGCTCCAGACCCGGATCGGCTCGGCGGTCAGGCAGGCCAGCAGGTCGTGCTCGAGCCGGGTCAGGTTGACCTCCCGGCCCCGGCTGCGGGCGGTCGACCGGGCCGAGTCGATCAGCAGGGTGCCGTCGGTGGCCTCGGACGCGGCCACGGGCGCCGGGTCGGACGACGCCGGGGGGAGTCGCTGCGGGGCCGCGATCAGCCTGCGCAGCTCGTCGAGGTCGGAGACCAGGAGCAGCGGCGCGACGCCGTCGAGGCGTTCCGCGAGCCGGATCCGCTCGGCCGGCGACGGCGTCACCGCGATCACAAGCGGGAACGGCCCCTCCCCGGCGGCCGGGGCAACTATTAGCGACAGATTGCTCACGTCGCGTTCTTGATCGTCCTTTCATGTCGATCATAGTGTCCAGACGGGCAGCCGGCGTGACCCGCGCGGTGCCTTGGGGGGCACAGAGGGGTCGGTTCCGGCACATCCACACGGGATGCGAGTCCCTGCACCCTCCACCATGGCTCGTTCCACTCTGGGTCGTTCTGGAGGAGGCACCACCGATGTTCAGACGTCTACCCACCAGGCGTATGGCCAGATCCCTGGTCAGCGCCGGCGCGGCGATGGTCCTCGCCGCGACAGGCCTGGCCGCGACCGGCACAGGCGCACAGGCAGGGGCGCAAGCGACCTCCCCGGCCGACAAGATCCGGCCGGAGCTCACCCGGCAACTCCAGGGCAAGACCGAGGGCGACTTCTGGATCCGCTTCCGGGACAGGGCGGACCTGGGCCGGGCCAGCGCGATCAAGGACTGGGACGAGCGGGGCACGGCGGTCGCCGCGGCGCTGAAGAAGACCGCCGCCGACAGCCAGACCAAGATCCGGGCCGAACTCGACGGCGCGGGCGCGAAGTACCAGACCTTCTGGGCGACCAACGCGATCAAGGTGAGCGGCGGATCGCTGGCGATGGCGCAGAGCTTCGCCGCCCACGCCGAGGTCGAGGGCCTGTACGCCCCGGTCGCCTACGCGGTCCCCGAGGTCACCAAGGGCACCGACGAGAAGACGGTGAACGCCCTCGAGTGGGGCATCGCCAACATCAACGCCGACGACGTCTGGTCCCAGTACGGCGTCAAGGGCGCCGGCATCACGGTGGCGAACATCGACACCGGCGTCCAGTTCGACCACCCGGCGCTGGTGAACTCCTACCGCGGCAACAACGGCGACGGCACGTTCGACCACAACTACAACTGGTTCAACGCCGCCGGCACCTGCGCCGCCGCGCCCTGCGACAGCAACGGCCACGGCACGCACACGATGGGCACGATGGCCGGCTCGGCCGGTGCGAACCAGATCGGCGTCGCCCCCGAGGTGAAGTGGATCGCGGCGAACGGCTGCTGCCCGAACGACGCGGCGCTGGTCACCTCCGGGCAGTGGATGCTCGAGCCGACGGACCTCAGCGGCCAGAACCCGGACGCCAGCAAGCGGCCGAACATCATCAACAACTCGTGGGGAACCACGATCCCGTCCAACGACCCGTTCATGGAGGACGTGACCCTCGCCTGGACCGCGTCGGGCATCTTCGGGATCTGGTCGAACGGCAACAGCGGCTCGGCGTGCCAGACCAGCGGCTCCCCGGGCAGCCTGGTGAGCAACTACTCGGCCGGCGCCTACGACGTCAACAACAACATCGCCGCCTTCTCGTCCCGTGGCGCCGGCCAGAACGGCGAGATCAAGCCGAACATCGCGGCGCCCGGCGTGAACGTCCGGTCGAGCATCCCGGGCAGCGGCTACGCCAGCTACAACGGCACCTCGATGGCCGCCCCGCACCTCGCGGGCACGGTCGCGCTGCTGTGGTCGGCGGCGCCGGCGCTGGTGGGCGACATCAACGCCACCCGCGCGCTGCTGGACAACTCCGCGGTCGACAAGGCCGACGCCCAGTGCGGCGGCACCGCCGACGACAACAACGTCTTCGGCGAGGGCCGGCTGGACGCGCTCGCCCTGCTCAACGCCGCTCCGATCGGCGACAGCGGCACCCTGGCCGGCAAGGTGACGGACGCGGCCAGCGGCGCCCCGGTCCCCGGCGCCACGGTGACCCTGACCGGCGCGGCGGAGCGCGAGCTGATCACCGCCGCCGACGGCACGTACTCGTCCCTGCTGCCGGCGGGCGACTACCAGGTCGCGGTGACGGCCTTCGGCTACCAGGGCAGGACGGTCCCGGCGACCGTCGCCAAGGACGCGACCACGACGGTCGACGTCGCGCTGACGGCGGTGCCCAGCGTCACCGTCAGCGGTTCGGTGACCGACGGCTCGGGCCACGGCTGGCCGCTCTACGCCAAGGTGACCGTCGAGGGCGCGTCGGGCGTGTCCGACTACACCACGCCCGCCAACGGCCGCTTCAGCTTCACGCTCCCGGCCTCGGCCACCTACAAGTTGAAGGTGGAGCCGCAGTACCCGGGCTACCAGACCGTCACCAAGGAGGTCGTGGTCCGCGGCGGCAACGTCACCGCCAACGTCGCCGTACCCGTGCAGGCCAACGCCTGCACCACGGCGCCCGGATACACCTACGGCTCGGACGGCGAGTTCGAGACCTTCGACGGCGCCACCGTGCCGGCCGGCTGGTCCGTGGCGGACCACGCGGGCAGCGGCCAGGTCTGGAAGTTCACCGACGAGGGCGGCCGCGGCAACCTCACCGGCGGCGCCGGCAGGTTCGCGATCATCGACAGCGACGAGTACGGCTCCGGTGGGCGGCAGGACACCTCGCTCGTCAGCCCCGTCGTCGACCTGACCGACGTCGCGGCGCCGGTGATCCGGTTCAACCAGGACTACAACTGGCTGGGCAGCGACCGCGCCGACGTCGACCTCAGCCTCGACGGCGGCACCACGTGGACGAACGTGCTCCGGCAGGCGGCCGACGTCCGCGGGCCGCGGGTGACCGAGATCCCGATCCCGCAGGCCGCCGGGCAGGCGCAGGCCCGGGTCCGGTTCCGCTACTACGACGCCTCCTACGAGTGGTGGTGGCAGGTCGACAACGTGCTGATCGGCAGCCAGGTGATCTGCGAGCCCACCAACGGTGGCCTGGTGCTCGGCCACGTCCGCGACAAGAACACCGGCGGCTACGTCAACGGCGCCACCGTCACCAGCGGCGACCGGCCGGCGGAGAAGGCCACCACCGTGGCGACCCCGGACGACCCCGAGCTGGCGGACGGCTTCTACTGGATGTTCTCCTCGCTGACGGGCACGCACCCGTTCACCGCCAAGGCGGCCAACTACGTCGACCAGCGCAAGCAGGTCGACGTCCAGGTCGACTGGGCGACCGCCACGAACTTCCAGCTGGCGGCCGGCCGCCTGTCGATCAAGCCGGCGCAGGTGAGCGGCACGGTCCAGATGCCCACCGGCAAGGTCAGCAAGGCGTTCACGGTCACCAACACCGGCGGGGCCCCGGTCGCCGTCGAGTTCGGTGAGCGCGACGGCGGGTTCACGCTCCTGCGGGCCGACGGGTCCAGGATGAGCAGGCAGGAGGTGCTCGGGTCCACCGGCGCGCCGGAGCAGCGGCTCGACACGCCCACGTCGTTCGCCGCGACGGCCTCCGGCAAGTCCACGACGGCGGCGTCGGCCGCGGTCGGCCCGCAGGCCGAGCCCTGGACCGACATCGCCGACTACCCGGCGAACGTCATGGACAACCGGGTGGTGAACCTCGACGGCAAGGTGTATTCGATCGCCGGCGGCAACGGATCGGCTTCCTCGGCGAAGAACTACGCCTACGACCCGGTCGCGCAGAGCTGGGCCCCGATCGCCGACCTTCCCGGCGCGCGTACCGCCATGACGGTGGGCGTCGTCGACGGCAGGATCATCGCGACGGGCGGCTGGGCGGCGGCCGGACCCGACGGCACCACCTGGTCGTACGACCCGGCGGCCAACACCTGGACGGAGAAGGCCGACAACCCGGCGCCGCGCTCCGCCGCCGGCCAGGCGGTGGCCGGTGGCAAGCTGTACGCCGTCGGCGGCTGCACCACCTCGTCCTGCACTCCGATGTCGAACGACGTCGTCCGGTACGACCCGGGCAGCGACAGCTGGGAGACGCTGCCCGACTACCCGAAGGCGGTGGCGTTCCTGTCCTGCGGCGGGATCGACGGCGTCGTCTACTGCACCGGGGGCAACGACGGCTCCGCCGCGCAGAAGTCCAGCTACGCGTTCGACCCCGGCGCCAACGCCTGGACCGCCGTCGCCGACGCGCCCGCCGACAACTGGGCCAGCTCCTTCGCGGTCGCGGGCGGCAAGCTGCTCGTCGTCGGCGGCTCGCAGGGCGGGGCGATCACCAACGCCGGGTTCGCCTACGACCCGGCCACGGACTCCTGGTCCGGCCTGCCGAACGCCAACACGGCGCGGTACCGCGGCGGCGCGGCGTGCGGCTTCTACAAGATCGGCGGCTCGTCCGGCAGCTTCACGGCCACACCCGACAGCGAGGCGCTGCCCGGGCTCGAGGAGTGCGCCGAGGGAGCGGCCGACGTCAGCTGGATGACGATCGACAGGACGGCGGCCACGCTGGCGCCGGGCGAGCAGGTCACCGTCACCGTCGGGATGACGGCGAACGTCGACCAGCCGGGCACCTACTCCGGTTCGGTCGCCATCAAGGAGAACACGCCGTACACGGTGCCGCCGGTGGCGGTGACGATGAACGTGCGGCCGCCGAGCACGTGGGGCAAGCTGATGGGCACGGTCACGGGGACGAGCTGCCAGGGCGCCGGCGCGCCGCTGCCCGGCGCGGTCGTCCAGATCGACTCGTGGGCGATGTCGTGGACGTTCGCCACCGACGCCGAGGGCAAGTACGCCTACTGGATGGACCGACGGAACAACCCGATGACGATGATCGTCGCCAAGGACGGCTGGAAGCCCCAGACCCGTCAGACGAAGATCAACACCACCACCCCGACGGTGGAGGACTTCGCGCTGTCGCCCATCCGCTGCTGACCCTGCCTGACGCTCCGGCCCGCCTGGTCACCGACCGGGCGGGCCGGACCCGTTCCGTGGACCGACTCGACGCCCCGCCGTGCCCCGCGCGGTCAGGTCGGCGTGAGGCGGAAGCCGACCCCCCGGACGGCGTGGATCGTCGCCGAGGCGTTCAGCCGGGCGAGCTTGCCCCGCACCCGCCGGACCACCGAGTGCATGTCGGAGCCGCGACCGAGGTGCGCGTTCCCCCAGACCTCGAGGTGCAGCCGCTCGTAGGTCCAGACCTGCCCGGGCGCGCCGACCAGGCACAGCAGGAGGTCGTGCTCCAGCCGGGTCAGCGCGACCTCGCGGTCCCGCCACCGCAGCACCCGACGGTCGGAGTCGACGCTCAGGTCGAGCCGTGGCGGCGCGACGGCGACCGCCGTGGCCTCGGCGGGCGCCGTGGTCACGGCCTGGACGGGCGCCGTGGCCTCGGCCTCGGCGGCGCCCGGTCGGACGGGGTCGCCGCCGTGGGGGAGCGGGGCCGGTCGGTCACGTCGAGGAACTCCCGTGCCTGGTCGACGCTGGAGACGATCAGGAACGCCTCGCTGCCGCCGAGCAGCCGGGCGAGCTGTCTGCGTTCGGCCGGCGAGGAGGCGATTCCGATGACCAAGGACGCGGCCGGGATCCCCCTCACGCCCCACCCCTTCCGGCTCCCCACCCGTTCCCGGGACAGTCACGGCACGATGACGATCGATCGATGCCGTGACTCTAGTAGGGTGTCATCTCGCTCGGGTGAACAGTGGTTACAGTTCGGTATCCATGAATGGCTGTGCGGTGCGTGCCCGCGCCGGGGCGCGGAGCGCCGTGCGCCGCGAGGTGGCCCGGGGCCGCCGGGCCGGCGCGGATCGTGGGGGTCAGCCGGCACGCGGGGCGTACATGATGACCGCGACCCCGACCAGGCAGATGGCCGCGCCGACGACGTCGTAACGGTCGGGGCGGAAACCGTCGACGACCATGCCCCACAGCAGGGAACCGGCGACGAAGACCCCACCGTAGGCGGCGAGGATGCGGCCGAAGTTCGGGTCGGGCTGGAACGTCGCGACGAAGCCGTAGCACCCGAGCGCGACGACTCCGGCCGCGATCCACCACAGCCCCCGGTGCTCCCGCCAGCCCTGCCACACCAGCCAGGCGCCGCCGATCTCGGCGAGCGCGGCGAGCAGGAACAGCAGGATCGAGCGGACGACCGTCATGCCCTCCGACCGTAGCGGGGGCCTGGTCGGCGGCCCCCGGCGCCTCCCTCGCCGCGACGTCGCCCGACCCCCTGCGGGGCCACGGGCCGAGCGACCCGGCTCCGGCCCCGATCCCGGCCCCAAGCTCGCGCCGCCTAGCGGGCCGGTCCGGACTCCGCGTCGCCGTCGCTCCGGCCGGCCTGCCGGGCGGCGGCGAGGAAGGCGTTGTACCGGGCGAGGTCGTCCTCCTCGCCCGTGGCCTCGGCCCGGTCGGCGGCCCGGTCGAGGCGGCCCTGCTCCCGCCGGTCGGCGCGGATCCACTGGCGGACCAGCAGGATCATGACGACCGTGGCGGGTATCTCGCCGAAGGCCCACGCGATGCCGGCGCCCAACCTCTGGTCGTCCAGCAGCGAGGACGCCCAGCCGGGGTGGACGGCGACGTACCAGTCCGGGGCGATGACGGTGGTGGTCTGCATCAGCACGAGGCCGAAGAAGCCGTGCGCCATCATCGCGGCCAGGTGGAGGAGCACCAGCAGGGGCGGAGCGAGCCTGCGCCGGCCGGGGTCGACCCCGATGAGCACCCAGAACATCAGGTACCCGGCGAGCACGTAGTGGGTCAGCATGGCCAGGTGGCCGACGTGGGACCGCATCAGCGTGCCCAGCAGATCGCTGAAGTACAGGCCGAAGAGGCTGCCCGCGTAGATCCCCAGCGCGACCACGGGATGGGTGAGCACCCGCGCGGGCCGGCTGTGCAGCGCGAGCAGCAGCCACTCCCGCGCGCCGCGCATCTGCGGGTCGGTGGGCCGGCGCAGCGCGCGCAGGGCGAGGGTGACCGGCGCGCCGCCGACGAGCAGGATCGGCACCAGCATCGACAGCACCATGTGCTGCACCATGTGGACGCTGAACAGCACGTGGGCGTAGCGGGCCACCCCCAGGTTGGTGATCGCGGCCAGCAGCAGCATGCCGGTCAGCCAACTGGCCGTCCGGGCGGCCGGCCAGCGGTGCCCCGCCCGGCGCAGCCGCCACACCCCGGTGAGGTAGCCGCCGACGCCCGCGACGGTCAGGGTCAGGAAGAACATGTCCGGCAACGGCTGCCCCACCAGCAGCCCCGGCGTCGGCGCGTCAGGCATCGGGAAGCCGAGCAACTCGGTGATCGGGTCGGCGTCGAGCGGGTCCTCCGCCGTCGGGGTGGGGCTGCGGGACAACGCCACCGCCAGCGCGACGGTGGCGGCGAAGACGACCAGCTCGCCGGCGGCCAGCCGCCCGAACGCGTCGCGTCGGCCCGCACGCAGCGCCGGCAGCGTCCGGGACCGGTGCACCGCGCCGAGGGCGCCGAGGACCACCAGCGCGCCGAGCTTGCCGAGGACCAGCCAGCCGTAGCGGGACTGCCACAGCTCCGCCGGGGTGCCCAGGCGCACGGCGGCGCTCGCCGCCCCGCTCACCGCGACGGCCGTGCAGCAGCCCAGGGCGAGGCGGCTGTACCGGCCCGCCGCGTCGGCGAGCTGCCGGCTGCGACGGACCATCAGCAGCGCCGCCAGCCCGCCGACCCACAGCGCGGCGGCCACCACGTGCAGGGCGAGGCTGGTCACCGCGATCTGGTGGTTGCCCGCCCCGGCGGCGTGCCCGGTGAACGCCGGCGGCAGCAGCGCGACAAGCGCGACCAGCGCCACCGCGGCGGCGAGGCCACGCGACACCCCCGCGCGGGCCAGCACCGCCGCCGCCAGCGCCAGCCCTGCCTGCAGCAGCAGCGCCTGCCCCTGCGAGATAGACGAGGCGAAGCTGACCACGGTCGCCGGGGTCAACTCGTCCACGGGCACGCCGAGCAGGTCCGAGACCGTCAGCACGATCAGCGCCGCCGCGGTCGCCGCCCAGGCGCCGGCCGCCGCGCTCGCGCGGCGCAGCAGCAGCCAGCCGTACGGGGACACGCTCCGACCGTCGCCGGGCAGCAGGAACGCCGCCGTCACCGCCATCCCCACCGCCAGGGTGGCCAGGCCGTCCGCGAGCAGCCGCAGCACGGGCAGCCCCCACGTCGTGACCGGCCCCGGGTCCGGCAGGCCGGGGATGGCGGTGGTGAGCGCCTCGCCGGCGCGCAGGCCGAGCAGGAGCACGGCGACCGCTGACGCCACGGCCGCCACCGGTACGAGCCACCCGGCCGGACCGCCCGCCCCGGGGCGGGATCCGGGACGGGCCGGCCCTGCCGTGCCGCCGGCCGTCGTCAACGCCTGAGGACCGGCGTCCGGGACGCGGGCGGGGCGAGCCGGGTGGGGGATGGTGTCAGGCACGTCGTTCCCTCTGATCAGGTGGGTGGGCGTGAAGCGCGCGGCCGCCGCTCCGGTGGCCTGGTCGGGCGGGCCCGCGGCCGGGCAGCGGTGGCGCGGCCGGGCAGTGGTGGCACGGCCGGGCAGCGGTGACACGGCCGGACGGGCATCGGGTGACGGCGGGGCGGGGCGTCGGCCGCGTGGGGCGCGGCGGTCGGCGCCGCCGCGAGCGTCTCCCGTCCGGTGGTCGACTCCGGCAGCTCGGTCGGGTGTGCGGTCAGGTGGCGGTGCGGCGCCGGCGCAGCAGGATCGCGGCCCCGCCGGCGACGACGGCGGCCAGGATCCCGGCGGCCGCCACCAGCGCGACGGCGCCCGGCCCGCCGCCCCGGGTCCCGCTCGCGGCGGCGGGACCGGCCGACGTGGCGGCCGGGGCGGGCGCCGACGAGGCGCTGTCCGGTGCGCCCGCCGCCGGTGCGGCGCTGTCCGGTGCGCCCGCCGCCGGTGCGGCGCTGTCCGGCGCGCCCGGCGCCGGTGCGGCGCTGGCCGGCGTGGCGCTGCGCTGCGCGTCCGCCGCCGGGCCGGCGTCCCCGGCGGGGTCCGCGACGGTGAACCGGTACGAGCCCTGCACGGGGTGGCCGTCGGCGGAGACGACCCGGTAGGCGACGGTGTAGGCGCCGTTGGCCAGCGGCCGGTCGATCGTCACCGTGCCGGTCGTGCCGGTGACGACCGGCTCGCCGGTGGGGACCCTCTCCCGGGCGGCGTCGGTGAGCGCGATGGTGGTGAAGGCCGGGTCGAGCCGCTGCATGAACGTGAGCGTGACCTGCGTCGGCGCCGCCGTCAGCCGGGACTCCGCGGCGGGGCTGGCGGAACGCAGCGTGTTGTGCGCGGCGGCGGGCGCGGCCGGCACGAGCAGCAGCGCGACGACGGCCAGCGCGGCGGCCACGAGACCCGCGGCGGTCGGGCGGCGGAACCGGGTGTGCATGGTCGGTGCCTCTCCTGGTTGGTGACGCTCAGCCGAGCAGTTGTTGGCCGATCCAGCCGCCGTCGGGGCAGCCGGGCGGAATGGCGAAGACGGCCGAGCCGATCGGCGTGGTCCACTCGTTGAGCAGGTCCCGCTCGGCGAGGCGCCGCTGGATCGGCAGGAACTGCCGGGCGACGTCGGCCTGGTAGGAGGCGAAGATCAGCCCGCTGTCGGCGCCGCCGTCGGCGGTGGGTACCCCGTCGTAGTTGTAGGGGCGGCGCAGGATCTTCAGCCGGTCCTCGCCGACGCGGGCGCGCGTCAGGTGGGAGAAGTCCGGGATGACGGCGAGCCCGTCGGGGCCGGTGGCGGCGAAGTCGGGCTCGTCGTGCTCGGCGACGCCGGTCAGCGGGGCGCCCGTGTCGAGGCGGCGGCCGACGGCGAGTTCGCGGTCGGTGCGGCCGAGCAGGTCCCAGCTCTCCAGGTTCATGCTGATGCGCCGGAGCACCAGGGTGGTGCCGTCGCGTAGCCACGCCGGCCCGTCGGGAACCCAGACGGCGGTCTCCAGCGGTCCGCCCGGCCTCGGGTTGGCGGTGCCGTCGAGTTGGCCGAAGAGGTTGCGCTGGGTGTACCCGGGCTCGACGCCGGCGCCACGCCGGAATCCCTGCTGCACCCACCGCACCGTGGCGAACGGCCGGCTGTCCTTGACCAGGACCCGCTGGGCGTGGGCGACGGTGACCGGGTCGTCGGCGCAGATCTGCAGCAGCAGGTCGCCGCCCGACCAGCGGGGCTGGAGCCGGTCGACGCGGAACGCCGGCAGGGGAGCCACCGAGGCCGGGCGCCGGTCGTCGAGGCCGGCGGCGGCGTAGAGGCCGGGGCCGAAGCCGAACGTGACGGTCAACCGGGCCGGCAGCAGCCCCAGTTCCGGTTCGGTGTCGGCCAACGCGGGCCGGCCCTGGGTGAGGCGGGCCGCGTCGTCGCTGAGCAGCCGCAGCATCCGGCCCAGCGCCGCCCGGTCGGTGCCGGCCCGCAACGTGAGCGCCACGAACGACGCGTGCGCCTGCGGCTCGGTGGCGACACCGGCCTGCCGGGGGCCGTGGAACGGCTCGACCGCGCCGCCGATCTCGGCCACCGGCGCGACGGGGCGTACGCCCGGGGCGCCGGAACGGGCGGCGGTGACGGCGGCGGCGCCGGCCAGGGATCCGCCCGCGGCCAGGGCGCCGCCGGTGAGCAGGCCGCGCCGGCTCACCGGGCGGCGGGCGGTGGTGGGCGGCGCGGTCATGACGCCGGGCTCGCGGTGGTCCCCGGCGTACCCCTCGTGCCCGGCGTGCCGCTCGCGCCCGGGGCGGGCGCGTCGTGGCCGGGGGCGTAGCTCTCCTGCGCGCCGGTGAACGGCTTGGCCACCGCGGTGAAGGTCTGGGTCCGCCCATCGGCGAAGGTCAGCGCGATGCGCACCTGGTCACCCGCGCGGACCGGCTGCGTCAGGCCCATCAGCATCAGATGGTCGCCGCCGGGCTCCAGCGCGTACGTGCTCCTCGCCCGGACCACGAGGCCGCCCTGCTTGGCCCGCATGACCGGCTGGCCGTCCCGCACCGCCGTCTCGTGCAACTCCACGGGCGAGACGTCGGTGGCCGCCCCGCTGATCGTGACGTCCGCGTCGCCGTCGTTGACGAGGGTGCCGAACGCCGCGGTCATCCCCGTGTCGGCGGCCTTGACCCACGCGTCGCGTACGCCGAGCACGCCCGCCGCCGGGGCGTCCGCCGTGGCCGACGACGCCGGGCCCGGCGTGCCGGCCGACGGCTCCCGCGAAGATCCGCAGCCCGCGCCGCCGAGCAGCAGGGTGGCGGTGGCGAGGAGCGCGGCCGTCCGCCGACGCGATCCGGCGGGCATGGTGGAGGGCATCGGGCGAGGTCCCTTCGAGCGGTGACGCGACGTCCGGTTGGTCGGCCGACCGGCCGGGAAAGTTCCCGTCGACAGCCGATTTCTGTCCGGAAATGATCAGGCGGCCCGACGGTCGGACACGTGGGCGGAACCGGGGTACGGCGGCAGGACGCGCAGCCCCGGCCGCCCGGGCTGCTCCTCCGCCGGCAGGCGCCAGCGCGGCTCGCCCGGGCGGCCACGCTGTGCCGGGCCGTCAGGGCGCAGCCCGGGGCGCGACAGCGCGACGACGATGGCGTAGCCCACGAGCAGGAAGCCGTGACTGACCAGGCGGGCGGTGTCCACCCGGCCGGTGGCCAGGTCGTTGACCGACAGCAGCACCAACGTGCCGACGAACGCGCTCAACATCGGCACCAGCCCGGTCGGGCGGGTACGCCGGGCGGCGACGAACAGGAAGCCCGCGCCGACCGCGACGTTCCAGGCGGCCGACTCGTGCCACAGGTGCCCCGCAGCGAGGGCGTCGCCGGCCGGATGCACGTGCGGGGCGGCGACGCCGCGCCCGATCTGCGTGAGACCCAGCACGAGCTGCAGCGCCCCGATCAGCCCCAACGCCGCCCGCAGGCTCAGCGCCGCCCGGCCCCGCAGGCTCGCCACGGCGCGCGCCCACCGGCGGGGCGGGGGCGCCTCGGACAGCGCGTCGAGCACGGCGCCGGTGAGGTCGTCGCCGGGAACCAGGACCGACAGCCGGGCCCGCCGGGTCACCGCCGTCGCCCGGTCCCACCACGTCCGGCAGTCGCCGCATCCGGCGAGGTGCGCCTCGACCGCCACCCGCTCGGCGGGAGACTCCTCCCCGTCGAGCTGCGCCGACAGCACCTCACGCCACTGCTCACACCCCATGTACGGGTAGTCGGTCCGGCCCCGCCGCCGGTTCCCGGCGATTTTCGCCGGCCCTCGTCGGGCCCCTGCTCAGCGGGGCCGACGGGTCAGCCGGCCGCGCTGCCGCCGCGCCGCGGAACCGACCCGGGTCGGCCGTCCGCCGCGGCCACGAGGTCCTCGCGGGCGCGGGCCACGCGGGAGCGGATGGTGCCGATCGGGCAGCCGCACACCTCGGCCGCCTCGGCGTAGGACAGGCCGAGGAGCTGGGTGGCCACGAACGCCTCGCGCCGCTCCGCCGGCAGCGCCGCGACCAGCTGTTCCAGCACCACCTGCCGGTCGAAGGCGCTCCGCGCGGCGTCGGCGGCGTCGTGGCCGTCGGTCAGCGGCACGGTCCGGGGACGTGACGTGGCGGTGCGGAGGTGGTCGGCGGCGACCCGGCGGGCGATCGCGAGCAGCCACGTCCGCCCCGAGGACCGCCCGGCGAAGGACCGCACCGACCGCACGGCCCGCAGGAACGTCTCCTGGGCGAGGTCGTCCGCCTCGGCGGGGGAGACCAGCGCGGCCAGGAAGCGGCGGACCTGCTGCTGCGTCGCCCGGACGAAGCGGGCGGCGGCGTCCCGGTCGCCGCGGCCGGCGGCGAGCGCCCACGCGGTGATCTCCGCGTCGTCCTCGGTCACCTGGCACCTCCCGTCAGCCCGCCCGGGGACGGGCCCCCGGCGGTCACGACAAGTCGTAGTAGTAACCGGACCGTACCCTATCGCCGGGGGCGGCCCGCACCCCTCCGGCGGTACGGCCGGCAGACCGGATCGGATCAGCGCGCCGCAGGCTCCGCAACCCCGCACGCCGGCCGCACGCCGGCCGCAGGCCCCGCACCCACCGCTCGCCCCGCTCGCCCCGCACGCCCCGCTCGCCCGGTCGCGCCGGCCCGAGCCGGTCGCGGCCGGCACGGCGGCCACGGCCACGTCGGGGCCGGACGACGACGGGTCGTCGGGCGGCGGCGCGCCGCCGCCCGGCCGAAACCCAGTTGCCCATCACTTGCGGGCCGCGGTTACCTGAGGCTGTGCCCGGAGACAGAGTCGACTCGTACTTCGTCTGCGCCACGCCCCGCACCGGCAGTTCGCTGCTGCTCGGGTTGCTGGAGTCGACCGGCGTCGCCGGCCGGCCGCAGGCATACTTCCGCGCGCCCGACGAGCTGCTCTGGGCCGACCGGTGGCGGTTGCCGCGCACGGCCGACGGCGGCGTCGACCCCGCCGACTTCGTGCGGGCCGCGCTCGCCGCGGGGCGGACCGGCAACGGCGTGTTCGGCGCGAAGCTCATGTGGGGCGCGCAGGACGAGTTGACCGCCCGGCTCGCGGCGATCCACCCCGACCTCGCCGGCGACGACGTCGCGCTGCTGGGCCGGGAGTTCGGCCGTAGCCGCTTCGTCTTCCTCCGGCGCGACGACGTGCTGGCGCAGGCGGTGTCGTGGCTGCGTGCCGAGCAGACCGGGGCCTGGTTCGTCGGCGGCAACGGCGAGATCAGCGGCGCCGCCGCCACCGGACGGGCGCCCCGTTTCGACGCGGACGCGATCGGCCGTCTCGTCGAGACGATCACCGAGCACAACGCGGCCTGGGAGGCGTGGTTCGCCGCGCGGGGGATCCGGCCGCACGCCGTACGCTATGCGGAACTCGCCGCCGACATGGTCGCCACCACCCGCGGCATCCTCGACTTCCTCGGGCTGGACGTGCCGGCCGGGGCCGCCCACCGGATCGTGGCCCGGCACGCACGCCAGTCCGACGACCTCAACCGGCAGTGGATCAGGCGGTACCGAGCGGAGTCGGCCCGGGGCTGATCCGCCGCCGCGCCGACTCGACCGGCTGCGGCGCGGGCACCGGCCCGCACCCGGCCGTCCTCCCTCCGGCGCGGCCGGTGCCGCCGCACTCGCCGGTCACCCGCGCGCGCGGCGTCGACCTCCGGGAAGGTCGACGCCGCGGCGCGGATCAGAAGGGCCACCGCTCCCGGGACCCCGCCTCGATGAGCGGGATCATGGCGAACGCCGCGTCGGAGAGGCCACCGAACGTGTGCCGGTTCCCGGCCGTCGGCGCGTGCCCGGCCCGGTAGCCGGCGAGGTTCCAGGTGTACACCGGCACCCGCGCCGGCACCGCCGCCGTCACGTCCGCCGAGCCGTGCCAGTGGGCCTGCTCGTCGGTGAGGATGACCACCCGGTCGTGCCCGGCGTAGTGCTCGCGTACCGCCTTCTCCGTCTCGGTCCCCTGGCCGTAGAAGTAGCCGTCCTGCTTGAACCGGCGCACCGCCGCCAGCACCGACTCGCCGGCGACGGGCGGAAACACCGCGCTGGTGTGGGAGAAGGACACCACCGTCGCCTCCCGCGCGCGGGCCGCCAGCGCCAGGCCGAACACCGTGGCCGCGTCCCAGCAGCGCAGCGTGCCGTCCTTGCTGAACGCGTTGGTCATCGACCCCGACGTGTCGATCAGGATCAGGGTCCGCCCGTCCAGGGCGGGCACGTTCGTCAGGGCGTGCTGCAACGCCTTCTCCAGCGGGTACGCCCACCGCAGGCTCGGCGCGGCGTTGTACGCCGACAGGAAGCGCATCGGCAGCACCCGCGACCTGGCGACCTCACCCGGGTCGGACAGCTTGGCCGCCACGGTCTCCGCGACGGCGTCGCTGACGCCGGCCTCGTCGAAGTTGCGCAGGTTGCGCAGCAGCGCCAGGTAGCCCATCGACGGGATGATCGCCTCCCACGCCGGGGCGTCCATCGCCGTCTGCCGCCAGCCCGCGAGGGCCTCCCACGTCATTCCGGCCGCGTCCAGCACCGCCGGGTCGGTGATCTCCCGACGCCGCTCGACGGGCAACGCCATGAGTTCGGCCCGAGCGGCCAGCGTCGTCAGCGACGCCGGCAGCGGATTGTCCCGCTGGTGCCGGCGGTCCAGCGCGTGCCGGAACAGGTCACCCTGCCGCTCGTCCCTCGCCACCGGGTGGGTCAGGTCGACCACGTCGCCGAACCGGACCGCGTTGCGGTCGGAGTCGTACTTGAGCAGGCTCCGCTCGTGGTAGAGCCGCACCGCCGCGTCGGCGATGCCGCGCTTGACCGGCTTCGGCAGGGCACGGCCGTGGCGACCGAGCCAGTACGCGAGCGCCTCGCCCGGCTCGTCCGCGCGCTGCAACGCCGAGTTGACGATCGCGCGCGACCCGGGGATGCCGGCCGCGACCTGCGCCCGGGCGCCCTCCAGCGCGGCCACCACGGCCGCCGAACGCAGCATGGCTCCGGTACGCAGCCACGGCACGAAGCGGGCGAACCAGTCCGGGTCGGCGACCGCGACGGTGGCGACCAGCTCACGGAACCGGGCGTCCCGGTCTGCGGCGCCCTCGTAGAAGGTCTCCTCGCCGACCATGTTCGACACGCCGAGCAGGAACAGTTCCGTGCGGGTCTCGCGCGCGAAGCCCGGCGCGCCCTCGGCGGTGACGAGCCCGCCGTCGGCGCCCCGCCCGTTCCGGCGCAGCCTGAGGTTGAACTTGGCCATCACGCCCCCACGTTCCGTACGGGGAAGCGCCACCGCACGCACACCCGAGACCAGGGTCGGCGACGGGCTGTGTCCGCTGCTCTGTCCATTGAGCTACGGGCCCGAAGGCAGCCGGGGGGACTCGAACCCCCAACCGCGGATCCTGAAGTAGCCGTCGCCTGCGCACCGGGTGTGCGTGTGGTCGCGCCTCCCGAGATCAGAGCCGGCGACGGACGGAACCCTTCGCCGGGGCGTGAGCCCCTCCAGATGTAACCGTCACCTTCGCACCGGGAGGTGCGGGCCTGACGGTAGCGGTGGCTCCGGCGGGCGGGCAAGGCGGTTTCGGCGGCCGGGCAACGACCTGCGGGGCAAGGCGATGAGGTGCGGCGTAAGACGATGAGGTGCGGCGCAAGGCGATGAGGTGCGGCGCAAGACGATGAGGTGCGGCGCAAGGCGATGAGGTGCGGCGCAAGACGGCGAGGTTCGACGGCATGGCGTCGCGCCGCCGGCGGGGGGCAGGCCGCCCACCCGAGATCGAGGTCGGCGGCGGCGTGTGCGGGTTCGAACCGCACGGCCCCATGGGGGCCGCCACCAGAAGTAACCGTCGCCATCGCACCGGGTGGGCGGCGTGCACACCTCCCGAGACCAGGGGCGGCAACGGAGACCGGCCCTTGCGGGCCAAGGCGACCTGGGCCACTGGTCGACACCGTGTCACCGGCGGCGGGATTCGAACCCGCGTCTCCCCGTGGGAAGCGGAAGTAGCCGTTGCCTGCGCACCGGGAGGTGCCCCACCACGGTAGGGGACGCCGCGCGCGCCGGCCAACCACATTCGCCGGCCGGCACGCCGCGACGGGGCCCTGCCTCTACGGACCCCGCCTCTACAGGGCCCGCCTCTACGGCCCCGCCTCGACCGGCCCGCGAACGCGGGCGGGCCGTGCGGCGTCGCGGCTCAGCCCTCCGTCTTCGGCGACATCGACTGGCGGGGCGCGGCGATCCTGGTCCCGGCGACCGTCCTCGGTGGCTACGCCGGGGCGCGGCTGCTGCGCAGGCTCCCCGGCCGCCTGCTCAGGCTGGTGGTCGTCACGTTCGGGACGGTCTTCGGCCTGGTCCTGTTGTGGCGCAACCTGCTGTAGGTCGCGGTCCGCCGTCGGTGCCCGCCGGTATGGTGCCGGCCGTGACGCACACCGACTGGTCCGACGTACGCGAGCGGCTCGCCCGGCTCTCCGCCCATCCCGACGCCGGCAAGGTGTTCGGCGCCAGTGCGCACAGGTGGGCGCTGGAGCCGGCACTGTCCGCCGGGGAGCTGGCCGAGTTGGAGGGGGAACTGCGGGTCGAGTTGCCCGAGGAGTACCGCTCGTTCCTGCTCACCGCCGGCCGGGGCGGCGCCGGGCCGGCCTACGGCCTGTTCCCGCTGCGCAGGGTGGACGGGCGCTGGGCCTGGGAGGGCGACGGCGCCGACCTCACCGACCGGGACACGCTGCACCAGCCGTTCCCGCACACCGAGGCGTTCAACCCGGCCGACGAGCTGCCCGAGCCGCCCGACGAGGAGGACTACGACACCGTCGAGGCGTTCAACGAGGCCGAGGACGCCTACTGGCGACTGCACGACAGGATGGTCTACGTCCCCGACCACTCGATCGGGCTGCTCTACCTGTGCCACCTCGGCTGCGCGATGCGCGAGGCGCTGGTGGTCACCGGCCCGGCACGCGGCCAGATGTGGGCCGACGACACCGCCGACGGCACCGGCTTCCGGCCGCTGCACGACTCCGACGGCACGCCGCTGGGCTTCGCCCGTTGGTACCGACGCTGGCTCGACGAGGCCGACGCCACTCTCGCCTGACGGCCGTCGCGCGGGCGAGAGTGTCGGAGGGGGTGGCTACGGTCCGGGCATGACCGCCCCCGGAGACGTGCCGCCCGAGTTTCTCACCCGCCTGCGCGCGATCTGTCGCGAGCTGCCCGAGAGCTACGAGGAGCCGGCCTGGGTGGGCGTGCGCTGGCGGATCCGCAAGCGGACCATCGCGCACGTGTACACCGTCGACCCTGGGCACCGGGCGGCGCGTGCGCGGGCTGCGGGGACCGACGAGCCGACCTGCGTCGTGACCTTCCGGGCGTCCCTCGACGAGGTGCGGGCGCTCGTGGCCGGCGGCCACCCGTTCTTCAAGGCGGACTGGGGCGCCGACGTGCTGGGCCTGGTGCTCGACGAGGGCGTCGACTGGGCCGAGGTCGGCGAGCTGCTCACCGAGAGCTACTGCCTGCTCGCTCCGAAGAAGCTCGCGGCGCAGCTGACCGGGCCGGTCGGGCGGCCCTGAGGCCGGCTACGCCCCGAGGCCCGTGGCGGGGGAAGTTCGGCTACGCCCCGACGCACGCGGCGGGGGAAGTTCGGCTACGCCCCGACGCACGCGGCGGGGGAGGTTCGACTACGCCCCGACGCACGTGGCGGGGGGAAGGCCGGCTACGCCGCCGACGCCCGCGGCGGGACCGGCCGGTTGCGGCGGGCCGTCACCTCGGGCAGGCCGGCGCGTCCGCCGTGGCCGTCCGGCTGCCCGGCCGTGACGTCCGGGGACGGCCGCGTCGAGCCGGTCCGGGCCATCCGCAGCGCGAGCTGCGCGTTGTTCCACGGCGGACAGGGCCAGGCCTGGTCCGCGCAGAGCAGGTTGCGGCAGCCCCCGTCCCCGTCCGGCTCGTGGGCGTCGGCCACGCCCAGGGCGAGCTTCCACAGCAGCGGATCGGTCACCTCGTCGGGACGGTCGTCCTGACGATCGGGCCGGTCGGTGGTGGCGTCGGACACGAGTGATCCCCCTTGTCGCAGGTGCGACCCTCACCATTCTCCAGTTGGCGCACCGGTCAAACCTCGGGCCGACCGACCGTCCGGGGACCGGCCCGGCGCACGGCAGCGCCCGCCGGGGATTGACAGACAACTTTGTTCACACTGAGGATTGGCTCAGTCCACCGACCGTCACCGCAGCAGTCCGCCCGTCCACCAGTCCGACGACGCCGCCGCAGCTCGGCCACGCGGGCGGCGTCGGTCCACCGCAGCCGGACACCACCACCCTCCTTCAACCGGCTCGTGACGCCGCACGTCGTGGCGCGCGACCGACGGGGCCGGACCGCGCACCCCGAGCGGGGCCCCTCGGCCACCTCAATCGGTCACCCGCGTCGAGAAACAGAAGGGCCGACAGATGCGTGATTCCCTGGGTCCCCGGTGGCGCCGCCGCCTTCCTCTCCCCGCCGCGCTGGCCGGGGCCGTGGCCGTGGTGCTGCTGGTCAGCCCCGCCGCGGCCACCGCGCCGGCCGCCGCACCCGCCGTCGACCTGGTCCGGGTCGGCGACGAGGAGGCCGACGTCGTCGAGGTGCTGCTCGCCGACACCGCCCAACTGGACGCCCTCGTCGCGACCGGCGTCGACCTCGACCACCACGTCGCCCGCACCGAGGACGGGGTCGTCGCGCACGCCGTCGTCACGGCCAGCGAGCGCACGGCGCTGAGCGCCGCCGGTTTCCGGCTCGGCAAGGTGCTGCACCGGCCCGCCGACGCCCGGCAGCGGGTGGCGGAACGCGAGGCGACCATCGCGGGGCACGTCGCGCAGAACCGGCAGTTCGCCGCCGCCGCGACCGCCGACCCGACCACCCCGGGCGCGTCCGACGTGAAGATCATCCGGGCCGACTACTACACCTCGGGCACCAGCCAGATCCTCTCCGTCGAGGCGAAGTGGGCGCAGGGCCAGACGGCCACGACCGCCCTGACCGTCGAGCGGGACAGCGGCCCCGGCACCGACTTCGGCTCCGGCGGCACCCAGACCATCTCCCGCTTCGTCGACGCCGGCGTCTACCTCTACCACCGGGGCGCCGCGGCGGTCACCAGCCGCCCCGACCGGATCCGGATCACCAGCCCCACCGGTGACGTGGCGGTCGCCACGGTCAAGGAGTGGCTGCCGACACCGGGCGACGGCCCGGAGGGACCCGGCTACCAGAAGGACTTCGTCACCAGCTACCTGACGCCCACCGAGCTGTACGCGCGGATCCGCCAGCTGGCCGCCGAGTTCCCCCGGCTCGCCGAGATCGTCGAGCTGCCGTACCGGACCAACGGCTACCGGCGGCACGCGCAGGCGGTGTTCGGCGCCGCCGCCGACAGCCGGGTCGCGGTCGACTCCCTGGCGTGGGGTCACCAGGGCGGCAACGACCTCTCCGTCGAGATCGCCGACCCGGGCGCGGCGAACGCCCCGCTGTCGGTGACCGTCACCGGCACCGCGATCCGGGTCGCCCTCGCCACCGACGGCACCGGCGCCGTGACCAGCACCGCCGCCGAGGTCGTCGCGGCGCTCAACGACCGGGCCGCGGCGCTGGTCCGGGCGTACACCTATCGGGGCAGCCCCGGCGCCGGCGTGGTCGCGCCGGCCCCACGGACCGCGCTCACCGACGGGCTGAGCGCGCCGGCCAGCGTCTCCCGCGACCCGCACCCGGTGTACGCCATCCGGATCGGCAAGCACCGCGACGGGTCGAAGCTCGGGGTGCTCGCCTACGCCCAGGAACACGCCCGCGAGTGGGTGCCGCCGCTGGTCACCGTCGAGACCGCCGAGCGGCTGCTGCGCAACTACGCCCACGACGGGAAGACCAGGCAGCTGCTCGACAACCTCGACATCTGGATCGCCCCGTCGGTCAACCCCGACGGCGGCCACTACTCGTTCTACGACTTCAACTCCCAGCGCAAGAACATGACCAACCACTGCCCGACGAGCGGGGCGGCCGACTTCCTGGCCCGCAACTCCTGGGGCGTGGACAACAACCGCAACTACACCGAGTACAGCCTCTTCGACGGCTACTCGGGGGCGTCGGCGAGCTGCACCAGCGGCACGTACGCCGGCCCGGGCGAGCTGTCCGAGCCGGAGAACCGCAACCTCGACTGGCTGGCCGCCCGCCCCAACATCCGGTTCTCGATGAACCTGCACTCGTCGGGCAACTACTTCATGTGGTCGCCGGGCGCGTACGCGCTGCCCGACCGGATCTCCGCGCCGCGGCCCACGCTCGCCGAGGAGTCGGCCTTCTGGGGCGCCTCGTCGCGGATCCTGGCCGCCATCAAGCGGCACCGCAACATGGCGGTCACCCCGGCACGCACGGGCCCCATCTCCGACGTGCTCTACTCGGCGGCCGGCAACTCCGGTGACATGCTCTGGTACAGGTACGGCATCTACGCCTGGAACTTCGAGGTCGGCACCTCGTTCCAGCCCGAGTGGGACGAGGCGCACCACGAGACGATGGAGTTCGCCAACGGCCTGGTCGAGCTGATGCGGGTGGCCCGCGACTTCGCCAGGGACAGGGAACGGCCGCGCAGCACGCTGGCGGTCGCGCCGAGCGCGACGCCGGGCATGGTCGACGTGACCTTCTCCACCAGCGAGCCGGCCGCGGTCTTCTACACCCTCGACCGGGCCGCCCCGACGTACGCGTCGACCCTCTACGGCTCCGCCGGCATCCGCGAGGGCGGGGAGACGCTGACCGTCCCGGCGGGAACGACGGTCCACTGGTTCGCGGTGGACTCGGCCGGCAACGTCGAGAACAACTACCGCCCCGACGGCAACGGCCGGAACTACCGCAAGGGCACGGCCGCCCTGCCGACGGGCTGAACCCGGCACGACGCGCGGGAGGCCCGCCGGTCCACCGGCGGGCCTCCCGTGCGTGCCGGCGCACCGGGGTCCCCGCCGGCCACGCAGTCGACGTGCCCCGGCTCCACCACCGGCACGGCACCGTGCTCCGGTGCGGCACCGCGCTCCGGCACGGCACCGCGCTCCGGCGCTCGGTCTCAGTCCGGCAGGAGCGGCATCTCCAGGCCCGGCTCGCGGCCCAGCAGCACCGCCCGGGTGAGCGCCCCCGACCCGAACCGGTCGCGGACCGCGTCCACCGCGGCGTCCAGGTCCGCCCCCGGATCGCGGTCGAACGGCAGCGGCGGCTGCACGGGGGAGTCGTCCAGGTTGCCCACCGACACGCCGACCAGCGTGACGCCGCGCCGCTCGATCTCCGGCAGCGCCGCCCGCAGCAGCGCCCGGGCCGCGCCGAGCAGCGGGGTGGTGTCCGCGGTCGCCTTGGCCAGCGTGTGCGAGCGGGTCGCGCGGGTGTAGTCGCCGAACCGCAGCCGCAGCGTCACCGTCCGCCCGGACCTCGACGCCGCGCGCATCCGCCGGGTCACCCGGTCGACCAGCCCGGCGAGGACGGCCTCCAGCTCGGCGGGGGAGTGCCGGCCGCCGAGGGCGTGCTGCGCGCCCATCGAGCCGCGCCGGCGGCCCACCTGCACCGGCCGGGGATCGCGGTTGTGCGCCAGGGCGTGCAGGTGCCGGCCGGAACCCGCACCGAGCAGCGAGACCAGCGCCGCCTCGCCGAGGCGGGCGACCTGCCCGACGGTACGCACGCCCCGGTCCCGCAGCTTCGCCGCCGTCACCGGGCCGACGCCCCACAGCCGCTCGACCGGCAACGGGTGCAGGAAGCCCAGCTCCCCGTCGGGCGGGACGACCAGCAGGCCGTCGGGCTTGGCGACGCCGCTGGCCACCTTGGCGAGGAACTTCGTGCGGGCGACGCCCACGGTGATCGGCAGGCCGACCCGCGCGCGCACCTCCCGGCGCAACCGCGCGGCGATGTCGACGGGCGGCCCGACCAGCCGCCGCAGCCCGCCCACGTCGAGGAACGCCTCGTCGATGGAGAGCCCCTCGACGACCGGGGTCGTCTGCCGGAAGATCTCGAACACCGCGCGGCTGGCCGCCGTGTAGGCCGCCATCCTCGGCGGCACGACGACCGCCTCCGGGCAGAGCCGGCGGGCCTGCCGACCGCCCATCGCGCTGCGTACGCCCCGGGCCTTCGCCTCGTAGCTGCACGCGAGGACCACGCCGCCGCCGACGATCACCGGCCGGCCGCGCAGGCGCGCGTCGTCGCGCTGCTCGACCGAGGCGTAGAACGCGTCCAGGTCGGCGTGCAGGATGCGGGCCTCGCGCGACACGAACACATGTTCGCACGGAACCCCGCGCCGACCGCACTGACCTGCCCGAACGTCACGTCCAGGGGCGCGCTCGCTCCGGCGGCAGGGACCGTACGGCCGTCGACGGCCGTCGTACGGCTCAGGCGACGCGCGGGGAAGGGCCAGGCGTTCCCTACAGGTCCTCGAACGGCTTCGCGTAGGTGAACCCGCCCCGGATCGACGGCCGCCAGGCGCTCAGCGGGCGCGCCATGAAGTACTGCGGCCCCCACGGCTGCGGCGGGGTGACGCCGAGGTCGACGGCCGGGCGGAACCCGAAGCGGGGGTAGTACCCGGGGTGGCCGAGCAGCACCACCAGGGCCTCGTCGAGCGCGTCGGCCGCGCCGAGCACCGCGTGCATCAGCGCGGAGCCCGCGCCGCGCCGCTGCCACGCCGGCAGCACGGCGAGCGGGCCGAGCCCCAGCGCGACCGGTTCGCCGGCCACCCGGCCCCGGGTGCACACCACGTGCCCGACGACCTGCCCGTCGTCGTCGACGGCGACGAGGGAGAGGGCGGGCAGCCACCCGGCGTCCGCCCGCAGCGCGTCCACCAGCCCCGCCTCGACCGGTACGGCGTCGGGCCTGTCGGGGTCGGCGAAGGCGGCGAGGTGCACGGCCCGGACGGCGTCGATGTCGGCGGGGGTCTCGCGTCTGATCAGCACGGCGCCACCATAGGCGCGACGGGCCGGGGGCGCGCGCGAATATGGCCCGCGCCCGCGCCCGCGCCTCAGCGCCCGCCCTTAGCAGCGCCCGCGCCTTAGCGCCCGCGCCTCAGCGCCCGCCCTTAGCAGCGCCCGCGCCTTAGCGCCCGCGTCCGCGCCTTCGCGTCCGCGCCTTAGCGTCCGCGTCCGCGCCCGCGCCTTAGCGCCCGCGCCCGCGTCTTCGCCTTCGCGGGGGCGGCGGGCGGGCGGGGTGGTCAGGGCATCGCGGTCGGGGAGGGCGGGGCGCTGCCGCCCTGCGGCGCCTCGGCCGTCATCAGCCGGGCGATCTCCTCGCGGTCGGCGGCGGACGGCAGGCCCCAGTCGGGGCGGTAGCCGTACACCTCGTGCAGCGGACGGGAGGCCGTGCGACCGTCGAGGACCTCGATCGCGTCGGTGTCGATGAGGCCCGGGTGCTCGACGCCGCACGCCTCGGCCACCTTGACCAGGTCCCGGCGCAGGGTCCTGATGTAGTTGGCCGCGCGGACCGACTTCAGCGCCGGGTCCAGCCCCCGGGCGAGCCACGGGTTCTGCGTCGCGACGCCGGTGGGGCAGGTGTCGGTGTGGCACTTCTGGGCCTGGATGCAGCCGATCGCCAGCATCGCCTCCCGGCCGACGTTGACCATGTCGCAGCCGAGCGCGAACGCCACCACGGCGTTGTCGGGCAGCCCGAGCTTGCCGGCGCCGACGAAGACCACCTGCTCGTGCAGGTCGCGCTCGGCGAAGACCTTGTAGACCCGGGTGAAGCCCTGCTGGAACGGCAGCGACACCGAGTCGGTGAAGATCAGCGGCGCGGCGCCCGTGCCGCCCTCGCCCCCGTCCACGGTGACGAAGTCGACGCCGCGCCCGGTGTCGCGCATCAGCGTCGCCAGCTCCTCCCAGAAGCGCAGGTCGCCCACCGCCGACTTGATGCCCACCGGCAGGCCGGTCTCGGCGGCGAGCAGCTCCACCCAGTCGAGCAGGCTGTCGCAGTCGGAGAACTCGGCGTGCCGGGACGGGCTGACACAGTCCCGGCCCCGCGCGATGCCCCGGGTCGCGGCGATCTCGGCGGAGACCTTGGCGGCCGGCAGCAGGCCACCGAGGCTGGGCTTGGCGCCCTGGCTGAGCTTGACCTCCAGGGCCCGCACGGGCGCGCCGGCGACGAGGTCCTTGAGCCGGTCGAGGTCGAACCGGCCCTGCTCGTCCCGACAGCCGAAGTACGCCGTGCCGATCTGGAAGACCAGGCCCCCGCCCCTGCGGTGGTAGGGGGACAGCCCGCCCTCGCCGGTGTTCTGCAGGCAGCCGGCCAGCGCCGCGCCCCGGTTGAGCGCCTCGACGGCGTTGCCGGACAGCGACCCGAAGCTCATCCCGGAGATGTTGACCACCGACTCGGGCCGGAAGGCGCGGGCACGACCCCGGGCGGCGCCCAGCACCTTCGCGCACGGCAGCCGCACGTCGTGTCCGGCCTCCGGCGTGGACGGCGGAACGGCCCGGCCGAAGGTGCGGTGCTTGATCACCGGGTAGCCGGGGGTGAACTCGATGTCGTTGTCGGTGCCGAAGCCGAAGTAGTTGTTCTGCTGCTTCGCCGACGCGTACACCCAGCGGCGCTGGTCCCGGGTGAACGGGCGCTCCTCGTTGTTGCCCGCGACGATGTACTGCCGCAGCTCCGGCCCGATCGACTCGAGCAGGTAGCGGGCCCGCCCGAGGACCGGGAAGTTGCGCAGCAACGCGTGGTCACGCTGGATCAGGTCGCGCGCGGCGAGGGCGGCGACGGCGGCGACGGCGGCGGGTACGGCTCGGTTGGCCCACTTCATGCCCGCCACTCTTTCCGCGATCGTCGCCCGCCAAACAGGCGACGGGTACGCGTGTCCGACCGGTGGCCCACCGCCGCGTCCCGGAGGGTCGCACGAGTGCTTTCGAGCTGAATCGTCTGCGACATCGGGGCGGCTGCCCCGATCGTCGTTGCCCGGATCGGCTGGCACCCGCGTCGCCGTCAGGCTCAGCCCCGGGCCGGCCGGCGGCGGACGACCAGCATGGCGATGTCGTCCGTCGGCTGGTCGGTGCCCAGGGCCGCCATGACTGTCGCGCAGACCTGCTCGGCGGGCGCCGGCCGGACCATGTCGACGAGGTGTTCGAGGCCGACGTCGATGATCTCGCGGCGGCGCTCGACGAGCCCGTCGGTGAAGCAGACCAGGACGGCCCCCGGAGGCAGGTCGACGGTGCTCTGGCGCCGGGCGGGCGGGCGGGGACCCGTGCCCAGCGGCGGGTCGACGGGGACCGGGACCGGGGCGCCCCGGCGGCCCGGGACGGCGAGGACGGGCGGCAGGTGACCGGCCGCGGAGATCCGGACGGTGGTCCGGTCGGGGGAGATCATGGCGTAGATCGCCGTGGTCAGGCTGCCCGCCTCGAAGTGCGAGACCTTGCGGTCCAGCATCGCCAACGCCTCCGCCGGGTCGTCGCAGACCAGGGCGTAGGCGCGCAGGGCGCTGCGGATCCGTCCCATCACCACGGCGGACTGCAGGCCGTGCCCCGACACGTCGCCGATGACCAGCCCCAGCCAGCCCGACGGCAGGGTGAACACGTCGTACCAGTCACCGCCGACGCCGGTGACGTGACCGGGCACGTACCGGGCGGCGAGGTCCAGCCCGGGCACGTCGGGCAGCTGCGTGGGCAGCAGGCTGCGTTGCAGGGCGAGGGCGGCGGTGTGGTCCAGGTTGTTCGACCGCGCGGCGTTGGCGAGGCTGGCCCGGTCGGCGACCAACTCCAGCAGCCGGACGTCGTCGGCGGTGAAGTGGCGCGGGCGCAGCGTGCCGACGTGCAGCACGCCGATGAGCCGATCCTGGGCGAACATCGGCACGCCGAGCAGCGAACGCAGGCCCATCGTCAGCAGCACGGGGTTGACCACCGTGTCGGGGGTGACGTCCTCGATGACCACCGGCTTGCCGGTCAGGGCGATCCGGCCGGCGAACCCGCGCCCGACGGCGATCCGGAAGCCCTGCCGGACCTCCTCCTCGAGGCCCTTGGCGGCGGTGGCCACGAGCTGCTGCGTGGGCGCGTCGAGCAGGAGGATGGCCGCGGTGTCGACCTCGATCAGGTCCCGGACGCGGTCGAGCAGCTCGTCGAAGAGGTCGGCCGCGTCGAGGCGGGACAGCGCCGCGTCTGTCACCGCCTCGATGCGGCGTAACCGCTCGTCGTCCTGGATGAGCCCTGCGTCGGCCACGACAGGATCCTAGCCCCGTGAGCTGGTCTGTCCGCTGCGGCGACCGCCGGTGGCCGGCCGGGGCGGTCAGCTCCGGTGGCGTCGGACGGCCGCCGCCTGGAGCGTGGGCCGGCGCACCACTGCGATCCGGTCGCCGCGGGCGCGCAGCGACGTCCGCCCACCGCGCCCACGCCGGACGGTCAGGTCGATCGTGCGCCCGCCGATTTGCACGCCCTCCAGGACGAGGTCGGGCAGCCACTCGGGCAGGTGCGGGTCGACGAAGACGGTCCGCAGCGGGGCGGCCGGGCGCAGCGCCAGCAGCGCCTGGACCAGCGCCACGACCGCGCTGGCCGACCAGGCCTGCGGCGAGCAGGAGTTCGGGTAGACGCCGGGATGCGGGTGCGCGTCGTCCCGTGGCAGGCCGCTGAGCACCTCCGGCAGCCGGTGCTCGGCGAAGAGCGCCGCCGCCGCGAACGCACCCTCGGCGAGCCGGTGCAGGTGCTCCCAGCAGCCGTACCGGGCCAGCCCGAGCCCGATCGTGCCCGCCTCCACCGGCCAGACGCTGCCCCGGTGGTAGCTGAACGGGTTGTACGCCGGGTGCGCCGACGACAGGGTGCGCACCCCCCAGCCGCTGAACATGTCGGGGGCCAGCAGCCGGTCGGCGACCAGGGGCGCCAGCCGGGCCGGCACGATCCCGGTGGCGAGCAGGTGGCCGTCGTTGGAGTTGACCGAGCGCACCTGCCGCTTGTCCGGCCCCAGCGCCATGGCGTGACAGCCCCGCTCCGGCATCCAGAAGGCACGGTGGAACCGGCGACGCAGCGCGGCGGCCCGACGGACCAGCCGGGCGCCGAGCGCGGGATGCCCGGTCGCGGCGAACACCACGGCGGCGTGCCGCAGCGCCGCGTACCAGTAGGCCTGCAGTTCGCTGGAGGCGATCGGGTTGGGCACCACCTCGCCGCGCTCGTCGACTACGGCGGTGTCCGAGTCCTTCCACCCCTGGTTCTTCAGCCCCGCCCGGGACCGGCAGTGGTATTCGAGGAAGCCGTCCCGGTCGGGGTCGCCGTACCGGTCGATCCACCCGAGGGCGCGGCGCGCGGCCGGCAGCAGCTCCCGTACGGTGTCGAGGTCGCCGGTCCAGGCGAGGAACTGGCCGAGGAAGACCAGGAAGTCGGGCGCGGTCGACCAGTCGCCGTAGTAGCCGTCGAACGGGTCGAGCCCGAGCGCGGACACCGGGCCCCGACGGGCCTCGTGCAACGGCTTGCCGGGCTCCTCGTCGCGCCACTCGTCGACGCGTCGCCCCAGGTGGTGGGCGTTGAGCCGCAGGCTGTCCGCCAGCATCGTGGGCCCGGCGAGCAGGGCCTGCCACGAGGCGGTCATGGTGTCGCGGCCGAAGATCTCCTGGTAGATCGGCAGGCCGGCCATCGGCGCGGTCGGCCCGGCCGGCTCGCCGAGCGGCAGCACCGCGAGGTCGTCGACCGCGCGGCGCCAGGCCGCCGTGACGTCGAAGTTGCTGCTGCTCAGCCGGGCCAGCTCATGGGCGAGCCGGGCGCGGGCGAGCGAGGCGTCGTCGCCCGGCTCGGCGAACGTCGCCGGCGGCGCGGCCAGTCGCCGCCCGTCGAAGACCGGCTCGACGACGAGTTCCACCCGGCCCGATCCGCGCGGCGGCACGGCGACGTCGACCAGCACGGCGCCGTCGCCGTACCGGACGGGCGCGTCGGCGCGGACACCGATCGCCACCGCCCGGTCGAGGCCGTCGCACCGGTAGGTCAGCCGCAGCTCGCGGTCGTCGGCGTCCCAGCTCGTCTCGACCGGGCCGGACTGCACCCGGCGGCCGGTCTCGGCCTCGCCGGTGTCGGCGAAGTCGGCGGCGAGGTGGATCCGCACCGCCAGCTCCAGCGGCGCGGAAGCGTAGCTGACCACGGTCAGCCGGGTCCGCAGCCCCTCGCCGACGAAGCGCTCCACCAGCAGGTACGCCGCGCGGGACGGCAGCGTCTCGCCGTCGCCCAGCGCCGCGTACGAGAGCTGTGCGTGGCCGGCCACGTTGGCCGTGCTGAACGGCACCGGCTCGCGGCCGTCGACGGTGAGGCGTTCGACGCTGAGCACCCGGGTGTTGCGGGCGAAGAAGCCCTGCGGGTCGGCGCCGGTGATCCGGCCGCGCACGTCGGTGACCAGCGTGCTCCAGCCGCTCGCCACGTAGAGCAGGTCCGGGCGGACTCGCAGGTCCCGGACGCGGCTCATCGGCCCGACGGCGTCGACGGCATCGGTGCACCCCCTGACCGGCGGCTGCGGGGCCGGGCACGCCGGTGGGCGCGCCGCGGACCCGACGGACAGGGGTCGGTACCCGGTCGCACCGCCGGTACACCTCCGACCCGGTCGGCGCGTGGCCGGTGGCGTTCCCGCGCGGGTCGCCGTTCGCCGGGTGGCCGGCGGCGCTCCCGGGTCAGCCCTCGGGCTGGCCGATGTCCACCATCCAGGCGACGCCGAAGCGGTCGACGCACATCCCGAACTCGTCGCCCCACATCTGCTTCTGCAGCGGTATCCGCACCGTGCCCCCGTCGGACAGCCGCTCCCAGTATCCGCGCAGGTCGGCGTCGTCGCCGCTGAGGCTGACGGCGACGGTGTTGCCCGGCTCGTGCGTCATCCCCGGCGCGGTGTCCGACGCCATCAGGGTGTAGCCCCGGTCGGTCTCCAGCGTCGCGTGCATGATCTTGTCGGCCAGCGCGGGATCGTCGGAGCCGTACTCGCCGAAGGTGTTCATCGACAGCGAGCCGCCGAACACGCGCTGGTAGAACTCCATCGCCTCCCGCGCGTTGCCCGGGAAGCTCAGGTAAGGGTTGAGTCGAGACGCCACAGCATCCTCCTCCGGTCGTGACAGCGTCATCGTCGCAGATCGGCAGGGCGGGGAGGGGCAGGCGCGACCGCGTTTCGCGGCCCGTGGGCGCGTCCGGGCCGCCCACGGGCCGCGGGCGGTCAGTGCCGGAAGGAGTGGCGGACGACCCCGCCGACGAGGACGCACCAGGTGTTGGTGGTGAGCTTGCCGTTGCGCGGCAGGCCGTGCAGCGCCTGAAGATCCTGGACGGCCTTCTTGGTGGCGTGGTCGTACGTGCCGGTGACGGCGACGTCGGTCCAGCCCTTGAAGTTGAGCATGAACTGGGCGGCGCTGACCGGGATGCCGGTGGCGTCCTTGTCGAGCTCCGGTGCCAGCGTCTCCCAGGTCTGCGCGGTGAGGGTGGCGTCGATGTCGATCGAAAGGCCGTTGCGGTACTGCCAGTCTTGCACGGCGGTGACGGTGGTGCCGTCGAAGACGCTGTTGACGGGCACGACGTAGCCGCGGTGGGTCAGCAGATACTGCACCACCCGCACCGACGGCGAGCTGACGAAGCGCCACAGGTCCGGCCAGCGGCGGGCCGGCACGTCGGCGAGGTCGGTGTCGAGCGCCTCGAACACCCGGCGGCGCAGGTCGGGGAACTGCCGGTAGAAGGCGGCGCCGGGGCACTGCGTGGTGCGGAAGTCCCAGTGGCCGAAGATGTCGTGGGCGTGCAGCCCGTACTGTCGGCAGATGGTCGTGCAGAGTCGGACCAGCGAGTCGAGCAGCGCCTCCGGCGGCGTCTCGGTGACGTAGGTGCCCTCGTTCTCGATGCCGATCGCCCGGCCGTTCTCGCCCGGGCAGTGCGCCGCGGTCATCTGCCGGTCGCCGGCCCGCAGCCGCTCCAGGCTGCCCCGGCGTCCCTCCAGGACGTAGCCGCCCCGGCTGACGGTGAAGTGCTGGCCGGTGTCGGACCAGCCGTTGCCGTCCATGTGCAGGTCCTGGCAGTCGCGGGCGAGCTTGATCGCCTGCGCCTCGGAGTAGTCCGTGACGTTCGGGAACGCCATGTGGTGCACGATGATCTTGTTGGTGGGGATGGCGCTGACCGACAGCGGGCTCGACGGCGGCCGGGCGCCCCACTCGTCGCAGCCGTAGATCCAGTCGAGGTCGGCGCCGGGATCCGCCTGCGCGGCGGCCGGGAAGGCGAGCTCGGTTCCGACGACCGCCACCGTGGCGGCGCCGAGGCCGGCCCGCAGCAGGGTCCGGCGGTCCAGTTCGGAGTGGTCGAGGTGCATGGCGTCTCCTCTGCGGCGGCGGCCGGGGGAGTATGAAAAGGAACTCCATGGGCCGCGTGTGCAGTGGAGGATATTGCCGGGCCCGGCGACACGCCAGAGGGTAGCGGGGACCGTCGTCCCCGGGCCGTGCCGTCGTCGCGGGCGGACACGGCCAGGGCCGGCCGTCCTTCGCGGCCGTCCCGCCGGTGCGCCGGCGACGGAACGGGTACGCCCGTCGCTGAGGTCATCGCCGCTCTCCGCG
>NZ_JBSGDY010000026.1:0-48640 GCF_053602615.1 Micromonospora sp. NPDC004336 | reverse complement strand
CGGACAACCGGATGGACGACGACCTGGGCCGCATCGTGCTGGAGGGCGGCGGCGGCGGGCAGATGACCGAGTCGTACGAGCTGGCCATGTACTTCATGGCCCGGCACACCGTGACCGACTCCTGGGAGAAGCGCGGCCGGCGCGGCTACCTGTTCATCATCGGCGACGAGCTGGCGTACCCGCGGGTGAAGGCGCGCGAGGTGGCCGGGCTGATCGGCGACGACCTGCGCGAGGACGTGCCCCTGCGGCAGGTCGTCGACGAGGTCACCCGCCGCTGGGACACCTACTACCTGCTTCCCGCCGGCAGCCACTACTCCGGCAACGCCAAGGTGCTCGACTTCTGGCGGGACCTGCTCGGGCAGAACGCCGTCGTGCTGGACGACCTCGACGCGGTCTGCGAGACCATCGCGCTCACCATCGGGCTCGGCGAGCAGGCCGTCGACCTGGACGAGGGCCTGCGCCACCTCGACCGGGCCGGTTCGAGCGCCACCGGCACGGTCTCCAAGGCGCTGGCCCGGCTGGGTCGGGGGCGGCGCGCCGAGGTCTCGACGCTGCCCGCGTTCCGCGACACCGGCGGCGAGGTGACCCGGCTGTGAGCAGGCACGTGGCGGTGGTCGACCTCGGCTACGGCGACGCCGGCAAGGGCACGGTCGTGGACTGGCTCTGCGCCACCCGGCCCGTGCACACGGTGGTCCGCTTCAACGGGGGCGCGCAGGCGGCGCACAACGTCGTGCTGGGCGACGGGCGGCACCACACGTTCGCGCAGTTCGGCGCCGGGACCTTCCACCCCGGCGTCCGTACGCACCTGTCGCGGCACGTGGTGGTGGACCCGCTGGCGCTGGCCGCCGAGGCCGACCACCTCGCCGCCGTCGGGGTGCCCGACGCGCTCGACCGGCTGACGGTGGACGGGGAGGCGCTGCTCGCCACCCCGTACCACCGGGCCGCCAACCGGGCCCGGGAGATCGCCCGGGGAGCCGACCGGCACGGCTCCTGCGGGCTGGGGGTGGGCGAGACCATGGCGTACGCGCTCGCCCACCCCGACGAGGCGCCCCGGGTGGCCGACTGCCTCGACCCGGCGCTGCTGCGCCGCCGGCTGACCGCCCTGCGGGACCGGCTGGCCGCCGAGCTCGGCCCGCTGGACGCGCCGCCCGTCGACGACTGCCTGCCCGCGTTCACCGGGTTCGCCGGGCGGGTCGCGATCGTCGACCGGAGCTGGCTGGCCGGGGCGCTGCGCGCCGGCACCTGCGTCTTCGAGGGGGCGCAGGGGGTGCTGCTCGACGAGTGGCACGGCTTCCACCCGTACACGACGTGGAGCACCACCACGTTCGCCAACGTCGACGGCCTGCTCACCGAGGCGGGCCAGGCCGGCACGGCCACCCGGATCGGGGTGCTGCGCGTGGTCACCACCCGGCACGGCCCGGGCCCGCTGGTGACCGAGGACCCGGCCCTGCCGCTGACCGACCCGCACAACCCGACCAACCCGTGGCAGGGGCGCTTCCGGTTCGGCCACTTCGACGCGGTCGCCCACCGGTACGCCCTCGCCGCCGCCGGCGGGGTCGACGGCCTGGCGCTGACCCACGTCGACCTCGCGGGCCCCGCGCTGCGGATCTGCCGCCGCTACGACCGGACCGACCGGCTCACCCCGGGCCCGCCCGGCGACCTGGACCGGCAGGCGGCGCTGACCGCCCGGCTGCTGCGCTCCCGCCCGGTCCACGACGACGCCCCCGCCGACTGGCCGTCGGCGGTCGCCGAGGGGCTGGCCACGCCGGTGGTGCTCACCTCGCACGGCCCCACCGCCGGCGACAAGGTCCCGCACGGCCCGCTGCTCGCCCCACCGATCCTGGTCGGCCCTGGTCCCGGCGCCTCGGGCTGATCCGGCGCGTCTCCCGGCGCACGGCCGGCGGCCTCCCCGTGCGGCGCGGTATCGGCGCGGCCCCGGTCCGGCAGGCCGGGCTGCCCCGGCGAGTCTCGCGACTCGGCCACCGGGCGGGTCGCGCCCGACGAGCATGGGGGCATGGAGTCCGCGATCGACCTGATGCGGCAGCTGGTCACCTCCCCCTGGGTGTACCTGCTGCTGTTCGGGCTCACCGCGGTCGACGCGTTCTTTCCGGCGGTACCCGGGGAGGCGGCCGTGATCACCGCCGCCGTGCTCGCCGCCGGCGGCAACCCCAACCTGGTCGCGGTGATCGTCGCCGCCGCGCTCGGAGCCTGCGCCGGCGACCACGTCTCGTACGCCATCGGGCGCGGCGGCGGCGCGAACCGGCTCGCCCGGCTACCCGCCGACAGTCGACGCCGGGCCGGCTCCGAGTGGGCCCGGCGGGCCGTGCACCGGCGCGGCGGGCTGATCCTGACCACCGCCCGCTACGTGCCCGGCGGCCGCACGGCGGTCACCCTCACCATGGGGGCGGTCCGTTACCCGCTCCGCTCGTTCCTGCTGTTCGACGCGATCGCGGCGACGAGTTGGGCGCTCTACTGCGCCCTGCTCGGCTACTTCGGCGGGCTGGCGTTCGAACGCGACCCGGTCAAGGGCATCCTGGCGGGGGTGGGCGCGTCGGTGGCGGTCACGCTGCTGTTGGAGTCGATCCGCTGGCTGCGCCACCGCACCCCCCGCCGCGCGGCGGACGAGCGGCGCGGGCCGACGAACGGCGCCGGCCCATGAGTGGGCGCCGGCCGACGGATGGGCGCCGGCCATGAGTGGGCGCCGGCCATGAGTGGGCGCCGGCCATGAGTGGAACGTCATGGGTGTCATGGCGGGCCGGAGACACCCGTGACGTTCCACCGGTGCCCAAGGCTCCACGACGGCGACCAGCGGGCCGGAGCGCGGCGGCCCTCTCTGCCACGCGGCCACGGCGGCCAGCATGCCGCACAGGCACGGCGACCCCCTGCCGAGCGAGGGCGGTCAGAGGAGGTCGGCGTCGTGGACCACGATCGCGAGCTGCACCCGGTTGGCGAGCTGGAGCTTGGCGAGCGCGCGGCTGACGTGCGCCTTGACGGTCGCCTCGCTCATCGTCAGGTGGCGGGCGATCTCGCCGTTGCCCAGCCCCCGGCCCACCTCCCGGACGATCTCCAGCTCCCGCTCGGTGAGCTGGCCGAGCCGCCGCCGCGCGGCGTCCCGCCGGGCCGGGCCACGCTCGGCGAAGGAGTCGATCAGCCGCCGGGTCACGGTGGGTGCGAGCATCGCGTTGCCGGCAGCCACCGTCCGCACCGCCGCGGCGAGGTCCCGGGGCGGCGTGTCCTTCAGCAGGAAGCCGACGGCCCCGGCGCGTAGCGCCTGGTGCACGTACTCGTCCCGGTCGAAGGTGGTCAACATGATCACCTTCGCGCCGGTGGCGACCAGCTCCGGCGCGGCGGTCAGCCCGTCGACGCCCGACATCCGGACGTCGAGCAGGACCACGTCGGGACGGAGCCGCCGCGCCTCGGCCAGCGCCCCCGCCCCGTCGGCCGCCTCGCCTACGACTGCGAGGTCCGGCGCCGCCTCCAGGATCAGCCGCAGGCCGGAGCGGACGAGGTGCTCGTCGTCGACGACCAGGACACGGATCACGTCGCCTCCTCGACCGGGATCAGCGCCCGGATCAGGAAGCCGCCGTCGCGCGAGCCGGCCTCCAGCCGCCCGCCCAGCAGCTCCACCCGCTCCCGCAGGCCAATCAGCCCGAGCCCCGCACCCGGCAGGCCCACACCGTCCGTCGACCCGCCACCCGCGCCCCGCGCCGCCGCACCGTCCGCCGGCCGACTCACCACACCCCGCACGGCCGCGCGATCCGCCACCCGATCACCCGCATCCGGCAGGCCCGCACCACCCGTCGCATCCCGCACAGCCGCGCGATCCGCCACCCGACCACCCGCACCCGGCCCGGGCTCGGCACTCTCCGGGGGTGCGCCCGCGTCCGCCCCGGGCACGCCGCCCGGCGGGCCGTTGCGGACGACGACCTCCAGCCCGCCGGACAGGTGGCGCAGCCGGACGGTGGTGTCCGCGTCCGGCGCGTGCTTGCGGACGTTCGTCAGCGCCTCCTGGACCACCCGGTACACGGTCCGGCCGACGGTGGCGGGAACGGCCCGGGGCGTCCCCTCGTCGCGCCGGTCGATCCGCAGCCCGGCGGCGCGGGACTCCCGCACCAGGTCGTCGACGCCGGCCAGCCCGTCCGCCACGGTCGTCGGCTGGCCGGCGAACCCGGGCTGGCGCAGCACGCCGAGCACCTCGCGCAGGTCGGCGAGGGCCTGCCGCCCGGTGGACCGGATCAGGGTCGCGGTCTCGGCGGTCGCCGGATCGGTGGCGGTGACCTCCAGCGCTCCCGCGTGCACCACCATCAGCGACACCCGGTGCGCCACCACGTCGTGCATCTCCCGGGCGATCCGGGCGCGCTCCTCGGCCCGGACGCGCTCCGCGCGCGCCTCCTGCTCGCGTTCCAACCGCTCCGCCCGGTCCCGCAGGACGCTGAGAGTGTCCCGGCGGGCGCGGATCCAGAGCCCGACGACCAGCGGAAACAACACGGTCAGCGCGAACATCGCCGTCGCGTTGGCGGGCGTCGCGGTGGTCAGCCGCCGCTCGCCGCCGACGGCCACCCCGATCAGCACGCCCACGGCCGAGACGAGGGTCGCGCCGGCAAGGAAGGCGGTGAGCCGCCGCCGGTCCCGCAGCCGCAGGCCCGCCTGACCGGACGCCACGACCGCCGCCGGCCAGGCCGCCAGGAGCAGCCACGCCCCGGCGGCCGCCACGAACACCGGCCAGCACCGCACGCGTACCGTCGCGGCGGCCCAGCCCGCGAGGACGGCGACCGCGAGGACCAGCGCGCGGGGCAGCGGCGAGCGCACCCCCAGCGCGCCGGTCGCCGACCCCCAGACCGTCGCCGCCACGACGACGGCGAGCAGCACGGGAGCGTACCGGTCGACGGTGTGGCGGAGCGCGGCGGCGCGGGAGGTCACCTCCCGAGCCTAGGCCGGTCGGAGGCCGCTGCCGCCCGGCCGCCTCCGGTGCCCGCCCCGCTCAGGCACCCGGCGACCGGTGCAGGTCGATCAGCTGGGCCAGGTGTCGGCCGGCCGTCAGCAGCGGCCGGTCGCTGCGGGAGACCTGGGCCGCGAGTTCGGCGCCCTCCAGCGCGGAGATGACCGTGTGGGCCAACTCCTCCGCGTCGTCCTCCGCGATACCGGCGCGACGGAGCTTGTCCGCGACCAGCAGCCGCCAGTGCGCGAACGCTTCCGCGGCGGCCCGCTGGATGTCCGGCGCCCGGCTCGCCGTGCCGAGGGCGGTGGCGGTGACCGGGCAGCCGTCGGCCCAGTCCGAGTCGCGCAGCCCTTCGGCGAGCTCGCGGGCGCAGGCGACCACCGCCTCGGCCGGGTCGGCCACCTGGTCGAGGATCGCCCGGAGCAACTCGGCGAACTCCTGGTCGCCGTGGCGGATGGCGGCCACGGCCAGCTCCTGCTTGCCGCCAGGGAAGAAGTGGTAGACCGAGCCCAGCGTCGCCGCGGCCTCCACGGAGATCTGCTTGATCCCGGTGCCGTCGTAGCCCTGGCGCTGCATCAACCGGGAGGCGACCCGCACGATCCGGTCCCGGGTGCCGAGGCTGCCGTCCGCGGTCGCGGGCTGCCGGGCGGCCGACGTCTTCATGCGGCCCAGGCTACCGGATAGAACGTTCGCTCTAATGCCGTGCTAGCGTCCTCCCACTAGATAGAGCGTTCGTTCTAGAAGGAGATACGTGATGGCTGACCGCGCAGTGACCGTCATCGGCCTCGGTCCGATGGGCCGGGCGATGGTGGAGACGTTCCTGGACAGGGGGTTCGAGGTCACGGTCTGGAACCGGACGGCGGCCAAGGCCGACGAACTGGTGCGTCGGGGCGCCCGCCGGGCGGCGAGCGTGGACGAGGCCCTGACCGCCAACGAGTTGGTCGTCCTCAGCCTCACCGACTACGCGGCGATGTACGCGATCCTCGGCCCAGCCACGGACGCGCTCTCCGGTCGGGTCGTCGCCAACCTCAGCTCGGACACCCCGCAGCGGGCTCGGGAGGCGGCGGCCTGGCTCGCCGAGCGCGGCGCACGGCAGCTCACCGGCGGGGTGCAGGTGCCGCCGTCCGGCATCGGGAACCCCGACTCCGCCACCTACTACAGCGGCCCCGCAGACGCGTTCGAGGCACACCGGCAGACGTTGGAGGTGCTGACGAGCACCGACTACCGGGGGGAGGACCCGGGCCTGGCGGCGCTGTACTACCAGCTCGAAATGAACATGTTCTGGACAGTCATGGTCAGCTGGCTGCACACCCTGGCCGTGGCCCGCACCCACGGCATCACCGCGACGGACTTCCTCCCCGCGGCGCTGAAGACGGCAAACGTGGCCCAGTTCCTGGAGTTCTACACGCCGCGCGTCGACAAGGGCGACCACCGAGGGGACGTCGACCGGGTGGCCATGGGCGAGGCGAGCATCGGGCACGTCCTGCACACCGTGGAGGCGGCCGGCATCGACACCACCCTGCCGGCCGCGGTGCTCGACGCCTTCCGGCGGGCCACGGCGGACGGCCGCGCCGACCAGAGCCTCACCAGCCTCGTCGAGGTGTTCGGCGCCGGTGTGGACGGCCGGCACGCCGCCGCGCCGGCCCACGCCCGACCCTGAGAACGGGCCGTGTCCGACCCGGATCCGTCTCCGGGTCGGGCACGACTTAAGTCGCACCTGCCGCCTGACCGTCGGCCGATGGCCGCGCCGTCCCGTTGCACCAGCATCGGGATCATGGATTCGGTGCTCGACCTGCTCCACCAGACGATGTCCTCGCCCTGGGTCTACCTGGCGCTCTTCGCGATCGCGGTGATCGACGGCTTCTTCCCGGCGGTACCCAGCGAGACGGCCGTGATCACCGCCGGCGTGTTCGCGGCGACCGGTCAGCCCGACCTGCCGGCCGTGATCGTGGTCGCGGCGGCCGGCGCGCTGGTCGGCGACCACGTCTCGTACGCCATCGGCCGGCACGGCGGCGGTCGGCTGCTCGCCCGCCTGCCGGAGGACGGTCGGCGGCGCGCCGCCTACGAGTGGGCGCGGCGCGGGATCGCCGCCCGGGGCGGGCTGATCCTCACCGTCGCCCGGTACGTCCCGGGTGGCCGGACCGCCGTCACCATGACCATGGGCGCGACCCGCTTTCCCCGGCGGCGGTTCCTCGCCTTCGACGCGCTCGCCGCCTGCTCGTGGGGCGTCTACTCGGCGCTGGTCGGCTACCTGGGCGGGCTCGCCTTCGAGCAGGACCCGATCCGTGGGCTGCTGCTCGGCCTGGGTCTCGCCCTGACGGTGACCCTGGTGGTGGAGGGGTTCCGCTGGCTCGCGGGCCGCCGCCGGGTGGCCGCCGCCGCGCCGGCCCGGGAGCCGGCCCGGCTGCCGCGCTGACCCCGCTCGGGCGTCGGCCGCCGCACCCGGGAGCTGGCCAGACCGCGGCTCCGACCCCGCTCGGGCGTCGGCCGCCGCACCCGGGAGCCGGCCCGGCTGCGGCGCTGCCCCCCGCTCCTGGCGGCCCGGCCTGCTACCGCCCGGGCCGCCAGGCGGTGCCGGCCAGCAGCTGGCCCGCCCCGAGCCAGGCGACGTTCATCATCCGGGTCGCGGTCTTCTCCGGGTCGGCCTCCGGGTGGTCGGCGAGCCAGTCGGCCAGCGACTCGGTCGCCCCCACCAGGGCGTACGCGACGACCTCCAGGTCGGTCTCGCCGGCCTCGCGCCCCTCGGCGCGCAGCGCGTGGTCGAGCATCCCGGCGACGATGTCGACCAGTCGGGCGCGCATGCCCGCCAGCTCGCCGGCGAACGGCTGCTCGCCCCGGGCCTGCCGGTAGAGCACCGCCCACCCGTCCCGGTGCGCCCCGACGAAGCCGAAGAACGCCCGCAGGCCGCGCCAGAGCCGCTCGTCGGCCGGCAGCTCCGGCGCGGCCGCTCCGGCGATGGCCTGCATCATCCGGGTGCCCTCCCGGTGCAGGCAGGCGACGAAGAGCTCCTCCTTGGTGCCGAGGTAGGCGTAGACCATCGGCTTGGAGATGCCGGCGTCCTCGGCGATCTCGTCCATGCTGGCCGCGTGGAAGCCCCTGCGGGAGAAGACTTTCACGGCCGCGTCGAGCATCTGCTGCTCGCGTACGGCACGGGGGAGGCGCTTGAAGGTGGGTGCGGTGGACACCCTTGCGAGCATACCTACTCGTGCGTAGGGTTACGCACGAGTAGCCAACACCCGGAAGGTGCAGCCCCATGACTGACTTCGACCCGGCCAACTTCGCGAACGTCGGCCCCAAGGAGTTCGCCCAGCTGGTGAAGTCCACCCCGGACGACAAGATCGCCGAGGTCATGTCCGGCGACCTGCGCGGCAAGATCCTCGGCGAGGTCTTCGGTCGGATGCCGCAGCTCTTCCGCGCCGACCGGGCGGGCTCGACCAACGCGGTCATCCACTGGAACATCACCGGCCGTCCCGACGGCGGCACCGACACCTACGAGGTGGTCATCGCCGACGGCGCGTGCACGGTCAACGAGACCGCGCAGCACGACCCGAAGCTCAGCCTCACCATGGGCCCGGTCGAGTTCCTGAAGATCGTCTCCGGCGGCGCCAACCCGGTGATGATGTTCATGACCGGCAAGCTCAAGGCCAAGGGCGACCTGGGCCTGGCCGCCAACATCGCCAACCTGTTCGACATCCCCAAGGCCTGACATGGCCGAGTTCTCGCTCGACCTGAACGAGGAACAGCGGGATCTGCGCGACTGGGTGCACGGCTTCGCCGCCGAGGTCGTGCGCCCGGCCGCGGCCGAGTGGGACGCCCGGGAGGAGACCCCCTGGCCGATCATCCAGGAGGCGGCGAAGGTCGGCCTGTACGGCTTCGAGTTCCTCGCCACCTGCTGGGCCGACCCCACCGGCCTCTCCCTCCCGATCGCCAGCGAGGAACTCTTCTGGGGTGACGCCGGCATCGGGCTGGGCATCTTCGGCACCTCCCTCGCGGTGGCCGCCATCTACGGCGCCGGCACGCCCGACCAGATGGTCGAGTGGGTGCCGCAGTGCTTCGGCACCGTCGACGAGCCGGCCGTCGCCGCGTTCTGCACCAGCGAGCCCGAGGCCGGCTCCGACGTCGGGGCGATGCGCACCCGCGCCGTCTACGACGAGGCGTCCGACGAGTGGGTGCTGAGCGGGCAGAAGGCGTACGCCACCAACGGCGGGATCGCCGGGGTGCACGTGGTCACCGCCTCGGTCGACCCGACGCTCGGCTCCCGTGGGCAGGCGGCGTTCGTCGTACCGCCGGGCACCACCGGGCTGACCGCGACCCGCAAGCTGCGCAAGCTGGGCCTGCGCGCGTCGCACACCGCCGACGTCTTCCTCGACGACGTACGCGTGCCGGGGCGCTGCCTGCTCGGCGGCAAGGACGCCCTGGACGAGCGGTTGGCGCGGGCCCGATCCGGCCAGCGCGCCTCCGGCCAGGCGGCGATGCGCACCTTCGAGCTGTCCCGACCCACTGTCGGCGCGCAGGCGCTGGGCGTGGCCCGGGCCGCCTACGAGTACGCCCTGGACTACGCGAAGGACCGGGTCCAGTTCGGCCGGCCGATCATCGAGAACCAGGCGGTCGCGTTCGCGCTGGCCGACATGAAGACGGAGATCGACGCCGCCCGGCTGCTGGTCTGGCGGGCCTCCTGGATGGGCCGCAACAACCGGCCCTTCACCGCCGGCGAGGGCTCGATGTCCAAGCTGAAGGCCGGCGAGGTGGCCGTCTCCGTCACCGAGAAGGCCGTGCAGCTGCTCGGCGGGGCCGGTTTCCTGCGGGACCACCCGGTCGAGCGCTGGTACCGGGACGCCAAGATCTACACCATCTTCGAGGGCACCTCCGAGATCCAGCGACTGGTCATCTCGCGCGCCATCTCCGGCGTCCAGATCCGCTGACCCCGCACCCCGCCCGGCCGGGCCGCCGACCGGCGGCCCGGACGGGCGCAGCGCCGCCCGAAGGCCCGTTCGACCAACGGCCCGGACGACCGCAACCCTCCCCTCAGGGGCCGCCGACCCGCGCGGCCCGGACGACCGCAGCACTCCCCTGAGGTGCCGCCGACCGGCGGCCCGGACAGCAGCACCCCCGAGGGCCGCCTTCCGGCCCGAACGACCGCAGCACCCCGACCAGCCCCGGCGCGTGATCGAAGTGATCGCCCGCGGCGGGCCCCCGAGCGGGGCCCTCCGCGCACCGCACGAGGAGGCCACGTCATGGACCTGCCGTTCGTCATCGCCACCCTGACCCGGCGCGGGTTACTCACCCCCGGCCGGCCGTCCCGCATCGCCGCCCAGCTCGGCGCGCTGCGCAAGTGGGGCCTGAGCCTCGGCGGGGAGCTGCGCCAGGCCGCCGCCCGCAACCCCGACCGGACCGTGGTGATCGACGAGGGGGGCGCCGCGCTGACGTACGCCGAGCTGCTGGACCGGGCCGAGCGGACGGCCCGGGCGATGCGGGCGGCGCTCGGGGTGCGGGCCGGCGACCGGATCGGCGTCCTCTGCCGCAACCACCACGGCCTGATCGAGACGATCGTCGCCGCCACCCTGCTCGGCGCGGACGCCGTGCTCGTCAACACGGGGCTCTCCGCCGCGCAGCTCGCCACCGTCGCGGAGGAGCAGCGGCTGCGGGTGCTGGTGCACGACGCGGAGTTCGCCGAGCGGGTCGTCGGCCTGCCCGCCGAGGTGCAGCGGCTCGACGAGCGCGCCCGGGAGGAGCTGGTGACGGGCGCGTCCCCCGGCGCGCTGCGCCCGCCGGACCGCGACGGCCGGATCATCGTGCTCACCTCCGGCACCACCGGCGCCCCGAAGGGCGCCCGGCGACCGACGCCGCACGGGTTCGGCCCGCTGGTCTCCATCATCGACCGCATCCCGCTGCACGCCGGGGACCGGGTGCTGATCGCCGCGCCGATCTTCCACACCTGGGGGTTCGCGGCCCTGCAGGTGTGCTTCGCCCTGCGGGCGACGATCGTGCTGCACCGCCGATTCGACCCGACCGCCACGCTCGCCGCCCTGGCGGAGCAGCGCTGCGACGCGCTCTTCGCCGTGCCGGTGATGCTGCAGCGGCTGCTGGAGGTGCCGCCGCCGGACCCACGGCCCCCGCTGAAGGTGGTCGCGGTCAGCGGATCCGCGCTGCCCGGCGGCCTCGCCCCCAGGTTCATGGACGTCTACGGCGACGTGCTCTACAACCTGTACGGCTCGACCGAGGTCTCCTGGGCCTCCATCGCCGGCCCGGCCGACCTGCGCGCGGCGCCCACCACGGCCGGCCGGCCGCCGCGCGGTACCCGGTTGGCGATCCTCGGCGCGGCCGGCGAGCCGATGCCGGACGGCGCGGTGGGCCGGATCTTCGTCGGCAACGAGATGCTCTTCGAGGGCTACACCTCCGGCGCCACCCGGGAGCGCCACGACGGGCTGCTCGACACCGGCGACCTGGGCCGGGTCGACGCCGACGGGCTGCTCTTCGTCGACGGCCGGGCGGACGACATGATCGTCTCGGGCGGGGAGAACGTCTTTCCGTCCGAGGTGGAGGACCTGTTGGCCGGGCTGCCGCAGGTGCGCGAGGCAGCGGTGATCGGCGTGCCCGACCCCGAGTACGGCCAGCGCCTCGCCGCGTTCCTCGCCCTGCACCCCGGCGAGACCCTCGACCCGGAGGCCGTCCGCGAGTACGTCCGGCACTACCTGGCCCGCTTCTCCGTGCCCCGCGACGTCGTCTTCGTCAGGTACCTGCCGCGCAACGCGACCGGCAAGGTGCTCACCCGCGAGCTGCGCCGCTACTACCCCTGACCCGCTGCCCGGCGTCGCCCCGGGCCGCCGGGGCCGGGCGCGGGCCGTTCCCGTTCGCGCTCCCGGGGCCGGCGGTTCCCGTTCGCGCCGCCGGCGGTTCGCCTTCGCATCCCCGGCGGTTCGCCTTCGCGCCGCCGGCCGTTCCCGTTCGCGCTCCCGGCCGCGCCCCCTAGGCTGGCAGCACGATGATCAGGTCAGAGTCCCGCCGCCGGACGCCCCTGCTGCTGGTCGAGGCCGCGACGCTGCTCTCCGGCATCGGCAACGGGGTGGCCACCGTGGCCCTGCCCTGGCTGGTGCTGGAACGCACCGGCAGCGCCACCGCGGCCGGCGTCGTCGCGGCGGCCACCGCGCTGCCGCTGCTGCTGTCCAGCCTGGTCTCCGGCACCGTGGTGGACCTGTTGGGCCGGCGGCGTACGGCCCTGGTCTCCGACGCGCTCTCCGCCGTCTCGGTCGCCGCGATCCCGGCGCTGGACGCCCTGGTCGGGCTGAACCTCGGCTGGATCGTGGCGCTGGCCGCACTCGGCGCCGTCTTCGACCCGGCCGGGCTGACCGCCCGGGAGACCCTGCTGCCCGCCGCCGCGCAGGCCGCCCGGTGGCGGATCGAGCGGGCCAACGGCATCCACGAGGCGGTCTGGGGCCTCGCCTTCCTGATCGGGCCCGGCGTCGGCGGCGTGCTCATCGCCGCGATCGGGCCCGGCCCGACGCTCTGGGCCACCGCCGCCGGATTCGCGCTGGCCGTCGCGATGGTCGCCGCCGTCCGGCTGCCCGGAGCCGGCCGCCCCGAGCGGCCCCCGGCCGGCCTGTGGGCCGGTACTGCGGAGGGGCTGCGGTTCGTCTGGCGGGACCGGCTGCTGCGGACCATCGCGCTGATCACCATGGTGCTGGTCGCGCTCTACCTGCCGGTCGAGGGCGTGCTGCTGCCGGCGTGGTTCGTCGACCAGGGCGAGCCGGCCCGGCTCGGCGCGATCCTCATGGCGATGAGCGCCGGAGCGGTGGTCGGAGCGCTCGCCTCCGGCACGGCGGGACGGCGGATCCGGCGGCGCACCCTCATGGTGATCTCCCTCGTCGTCACCGGGGTGGCCCTGGTCGGGCTGGCGACCCTGCCGCCGTACCCGGCCATGCTCGGCTTCGCCGCCGTGATCGGGCTCGCGTACGGGCCGGTCAACCCGCTGGCCAACTACGCCATGCAGACCCGCACCCCGGAGCGGCTGCGCGGCCGGGTGGTCGGGGTGATGACCTCCTTCACGTACGCCGCCGGCCCGGCGGGCTACCTGGCCGCCGGGCCGTTGGTGGAGTGGCTCGGGCTGCGCCCGGCGTTCCTGCTGCTCGCCGGGGCGCTGCTGGTGGCGGCGCTGGTCGCCGCGCCGCTGCCGGTGCTGCGGGCGCTGGACGAGCCGCCCCGCCACCCGCCCGCCCCGGACGGCGGCACGTCGGGCCGGGTCGAGGGCCCGCTCCCGCTCGGCGAGCAGTGGGCGCCCTCGGCGCACCGGGACCCGCCGGATCAGGGATAGAGCGTGAACCCGGGCGCGGTGGCGATGGCGGTCAACTGCGCCATGGTGACCACCGGCGGCGGCGCGGGCTCCAGCGACTTGGGGCCGTCCTTGATTCTCATGATCATCGGGAAGTTGTCCGCGTACACCGTCACGGTCGTGCCGTCCGTCCGCTGCACCCGCACCGTGCGCCGCTCCGCACCCTTGTGGCTCGGGTTCGGCTGGATGCTGGCGGAGAGCAGACTCCTGCCAGTCGCCGCAGAGCAGGTACGCCGTGCGGCGCAGCGGCTCCAGCCTCGCCCCGACGTACTCGCGGTAACTCTCGATGTCGGCAGGCAATCCCGCCACCTCCTCGCCTCACCGCTCAACCGGAGGCCGGGAGGGTGGAGGTTGCCCGGTCAGCCCGGGATCGTGATCCGGCCCTCGGCGGCGGCGGAGGCGATGTCGGTGCGGTGGTGCGAGCCGGGCAGGTCGACGCCGCGTACCAGCTCGTAGGCGGCCTCGCGCGCGGCGGCCAGGTCGGGGCCGGTGGCCGTACAGGAGAGGACCCGGCCCCCGGCGGAGAGCAATGCGCCGTCGGCGGCCCGCCGCGCGGTGCCCGCGTGGATGACGCCCGGGCGCTCGGCCCCGGAGATCACGTCACCGGTACGCGGGGCGGCCGGGTAGCCCTCGGCGGCGACCACGACCGTGACGGCCGCACCGTCGCGCCAGCGCAGCGGCGGGTGCGCGGCCAGCGTGCCGGTGGCGGCGGCGTGCAGCAGCCCGGCGAGCGGCGTCTCCAGCAGCGCGAGCACCACCTGCGTCTCCGGGTCGCCGAAGCGGGCGTTGAACTCGATCACCCGGGGGCCGTCGGCGGTGATCGCCAGCCCGACGTAGAGCAGGCCGGCGAACGGCGTGCCGCGGCGCGCCATCTCGGCCAGGGTCGGGTGGACGACGTCGCGCATGACCTCGTCGACCAGGCCGGGCGGCGCCCAGGGCAGCGGCGCGTACGCCCCCATGCCGCCGGTGTTCGGGCCGGTGTCGCCGTCGCCGACCCGCTTGAAGTCCTGCGCCGGCAGCAGCGGCACCGCCGCCTCGCCGTCGGTGACCACGAAGAGGGAGACCTCCGGGCCGGCCAGGTATTCCTCCACGACGACCCGGCCGCACTCCTCGGCGTGCCGCAGCGCGGCGGCGCGGTCGTCGGTCACCACGACGCCCTTGCCGGCGGCGAGCCCGTCGTTCTTCACCACGTACGGCGCGCCGAACTCGTCCAGCGCCCGGCCGGTGCTCGCCGCGTCGGTGCAGGTGTACGCGCGGGCGGTCGGCACGCCGGCGGCGGTCATCACGTCCTTGGCGAACGTCTTCGAGCCCTCCAGCCGGGCCGCCTCCCCGGACGGCCCGAACGCGGGGATCCCCTTGGCGCGTACGGCGTCGGCGACCCCGGCCACCAGCGGCGCCTCCGGCCCGATCACCACCAGGTCGGCGCCGGTCTCCACCGCCAGCGCCGCAACACCCGCCGGATCGCACGGATCGACGCCCCGCACCGAGGCGACCGAGGCGATCCCGGGATTGCCGGGCGCCGCGATCAACCGCTCGACGGACGGATCAGACGCGAGGCCCAGCGCGAGCGCATGCTCCCGCCCCCCACCACCAAGAAGAAGTACGCGCACGCCCGCATCCTACTGACCCCTCCCCCCCGCCCTCGTTGATCATGGCGTTAGCGGCGAAGTCGATCGCGATCAGTGCCGCCAACGCCATGATCAACGGGGTGAGGGGGCGGGGGCCGGGGGGCGGGGGCCGGGGGGCGGGGGTGGGTGGGGGTCAGCGGTGGGGGGAGGTGGTGATGGCGTTGCGGACGGTCCAGGGGATGTAGCCGGGGTCCAGGGTGTCGGCCCAGGTGAAGCGGAGGACGGTCCACCCGGCGTTGACCAGGCGGTTCTGTCGGCGCCGGTCGGCGAAGATCGCCTCGGGGCTGCCGTGCGGCCCTCGGCCGTCGGCCTCGGCGATCACCCTCGGGCCACGCCAACCCAGGTCACCGACGCCGAGCAGGTAGCCGTCGTCGTCCCGCACCGGCAGCTGGAGGACGTCCGGGGGCACTCTGCCGTCGACGCAACGCAGCCTCGTCCGGGTCTCCAGCGGGGACTGCGCGCGGCCGTCCGCCTCCGCGAGGTAGCCGCGCGCGGCCACCGCTCCCCGCCGGCGCCGCAACAGGCGCGGCAGGAACGACAGGTCGTCCTCCGTGATCAACCGGCGGTACAGCGCCGAGTCCAGCACCGAGACCGCCGGGTACCGGCCGACACGCCGGATCACCTCGGCCACGGTACGCAGCGGACAGGTGGCCGCCATACCGTCGACGCGGACGACCGAGGCCGCCGGGTGTTCCAGTTGGTGGAGCACCAGACCGGGGTGCCCGACCCGCTCCCGCCTCGCGGCGGCGCCGGGCAGCGCCACGTGGATCTCGTCGCTGCGCGGCAGCCCGGCGATGCCGTGAAGCTCAGCCGCCGTACCGAGGACCGCGTGCGCATGCGGTCCCAGCGAGAGCAGCGCCGCCCGGATCCGTCGCCGCCGTACGAGCGGCACGTCCGGGCCGGCGACGGCGCGTTCGTCCGGCGACTCCCCGCCCACCCCACCGCCGACCAGGTAGACGGTCCGGGCGACTCGTCGCCAGCGGCCGAACGTCACCAGGTTGTCGATCTCATGCCGCCCGAACCCGATCCTCAGCGCCTGGGCCCGGGTGACCAACCCGTCCTGCCCGCCAACGATTCGCCGCAGCTCCCTCGCACGATCCACGACCACCCACCCTGGCCCACCCCGCCCTCTCCCGCTCCCCCCTGTGGACAACCACCCCACACCTGTGGACAACCACCCCCAGGCTCTCGTGGCCCACTGCCCCCGGCTCTCGTGGCCCACGGCCCCCAGTCCTGGTTGATCATGGCGTTAGCGGCACTGATCGCGATCAACTTCGCCGCTAACGCCATGATCAACGGGGCGGGTCCGGGGGGAGGGGGGAGGGGGAGGGGGGTTAGGGGAGGAGGGGGTGGCGGAGGACGTTTTCCTCGCGGCCTGGGCCCACGCCTACCACGCTGACGCGGGTGCCGCAGAGTTCCTCGATGCGGGCGATGTAGCGGCGGGCGTTCTCCGGGAGCTCGTCCTCGGTGCGGGCCTTGGTGATGTCCTCCCACCAGCCGTCGAGCTCCTCGTAGATCGGAGTCGCGTGGTGGAAGTCGGTCTGGGTCATCGGCATGTCGTCGAAGCGCTCGCCGTTGATCTCGTACCCGACGCAGATCGGCACCTTCGGCAGGCCGGTGAGCACGTCGAGCTTGGTGACCACCAGGTCGGTGACGCCGTTGAGGCGGCAGGCGTACCGGGCGACGACGGCGTCGAACCAGCCGCAGCGACGCTCCCGGCCCGTGGTGGTGCCGTACTCGTGGCCGATCTTGCGCAGGTGCTGGCCGTTGTCGTCGAAGAGCTCGGTCGGGAACGGCCCGGAGCCGACGCGCGTCGTGTACGCCTTGCTGACCGCGATGACCTTGCTGATCGCCGTCGGCGGGATGCCGGCGCCCACGCAGGCCCCGCCGGCCGTCGGGTTCGACGAGGTCACGAAGGGGTACGTGCCGTGGTCCATGTCGAGCATGGTGGCCTGGGCGCCCTCCAGCAGGACGGTCTCGCCGCGGTCCAGCGCGTCCCAGAGCATCACCCGGGTCTCCGCGATGTACGGCTTGAGTCGCTCCGCGTACTGGAGATATTCCTCGACGGTCTCGTCGACGTCGATCGCCTTGCGGTTGTAGGTCTTGAACAGGAGCTGGTTCTTCTCGCGCAGCGCCAGCTCCAGCTTCTTGCGCAGGATGCCCGGGTCGAGCAGGTCCTGCAGCCGGATCCCCATCCGGGCGACCTTGTCCCCGTACGCAGGGCCGATGCCCCGGCCGGTGGTGCCGATGCGGGAGCTGCCGAGGTAGCGTTCGACGACCCGGTCGAGGGCCCGGTGGTGGGGCATGATCAGGTGCGCGTCGCCGGAGATGCGCAGCCGGCTGACGTCCACGCCCCGCTCGGCGAGCCCGTCGATCTCGGCCAGCAGCACCTTCGGGTCGACCACGACACCGTTGCCGATGACGATCATCGCGCTCGGGGAGAGCGCGCCCGACGGCATCAGGTGCAGCGCGTACTTCTGGCCGTCCGGGGTGATCACCGTGTGGCCGGCGTTGTTGCCGCCGGAGTAGCGCACGACGTAGTCGACCCGCTCACCCAGCAGGTCGGTAACCTTGCCCTTGCCCTCGTCGCCCCACTGGGCGCCGAGGAGCACGATCGCTGGCATCTTCTCGCCTCCAGAAGGCTCGGGTGCCAGGTGGCGACCGGTCAGCGAGCCCGGGGTGTCAGGCTAACAAGTAGTGACGGCGCGGCCGGCAGGGGTCGCGTCGAGAGGCAGGAGGCCGTTTCCGTGTACGACGTGGTGCTGCTCACCCTCGGCTCGGAGCGCGACGCGCCCGGCGGGGCCTGCGGCAGCGGCGGTGGCTGCTGCGGCGGTGCGACGGCGCCCGGGGCCGGGACCGGAACGCCCGGAACCGACGCCGCAACGCCCGACGCCGGAACGCCCGACGCCGGAACGCCCGGAACCGACGCCGCAACGCCCGGGACCGACGCCGCAACGCCCAACGCCGGAACGCCCGACGCCGGCGCACACGGGGCCGACGCCGCAGCCGACGGGGCCGCGACCGACGCCGCAGCACGCAGAGCCGACGCCGGAACGCACGGGACCGACGGCGCAACGCCCGACGCCGGGGGGCACGGTGCCGCCGATGTCTGCGGCAGCGACGGGGCCCGGACCGGGGAGCGCTGCGACACCCCCCGGGTGCCGGTGCTGGCCTGCGCGGACGCGCTCACCGCCCGGGGCGCCCGGGTGGAGACGGTCACCGCCCGTTCCGACGCCGAGATCGACGAGGTGCTCGCCCGCTTCGACGGGCCGCCTCGCCCGGACGGCCTCACCTGGCCCGACCCGGACTCCAAGGTCCGGCTGGTGGTCGCGGCGGCGAGCGACGCCCAGTTGCGCGCCGTCGTGCGCCGGCTCGTCCGGCGGTACGCCCCACCGCCCAGCCGCCGCCCCGACGACCTGCCCGGCAACCGGACGGTGCCGGACCTGCCGCCGATCGGCGTACTCCCGCTGGATCCGGCCAGGAGCACCACCCACCGTGACCTGGCGGCGCAGCTCGGGCTGCCCCGCGACCCGGCGGCGGTGGCCGCCGCGGTGCTGGACGGCACCCCCCGCCGGCTGGACCTGCTGCGCAACGACGGCGGCTCGGTGACGCTGGACGGCGCGCTGATCGGCGCCGCCGACGACGGCGGCCGGCCCCTGCACTGGCGGGGACGCGTCGAGGTGGACGACGCCGTCCTCTCCGACGGTGAAGACCCGATCATGGCCTGCGCGATCGGCAACGCGGGCGGCTACGCGCGTCTCGACGACGTGGCGCTGCTCAGCCCGCCGGATCCGACCGACGGGCGGGTCGAGGTGGCGGTCGCGGTGCCGGTGGTCACCCGGTCGACGTTCGGCCGTAAGCGGGTGCGGCTGGAGGTGCGCCGGGCCAGCGGGCGGGCTGTCTCCGTGCTCCCCCGGGACGAGAAGCTCCCATATCTCGACGACGGTGTCGAGGGCGAACTGAACCGAAAGCGGTCCTGGTGGACCGAGCCGGGCGCCTGGGCGGTCTGGGCGGGCTGACCTCGACGTCCCCTCGCGGCACCCCGCCCCCGTTCGGCTCGTGGGCCTATCCTCGGCAGGAGGAATGGGGAGGAACCGTGGTGGACAACAACGCCGACCGGGCCCACGTGCCCGGCCAGCAGCCAGTGCCGGAGCGGGACATCGAACCACTCTGGCCACCGGACCAGATCGACGGTGGGTCGGGTGTCGGCACGCCGCCGTGGGCCGCAGACCCGTCGACCGGCGCACCGCCGCCCGCCGCCCCGCCTCCGGCTCCCCGACCGGCGACCGGTCAGTCACCAGCCGCGCCGCCCTCGCCCGCCGACTACCCGTCGCTCACCGGCGGGGTGCCCGCTCCCAGCGGTTGGGCGACGTCCGGTCAGCCCGGCGGTCCGTCCTGGGCTCCCACCCCGCCCGCGCAGGGCTGGACGCCCCCGATGGTGCACACACCACCGAACCCGGCGATCGGACCGACGGTCCCGCCCGAGGCCGGCCCGGGCGCCTGGCCGACCACCGACACCAGCGGCACGCCGGCCGGCGCGGCCGACGTGGCCGGTACGTCGGACACCGCGGCGGGTGGCACGCCGCCGGCGGTGCCGGTGCCCCGGGTCGACCTCGATCTGCCCTTCACCCTCGACCAGCCGGCCACGGCCGGGCCGGCCCCGGTTCCCCCGTCGGCCGGATCCACGCCCGGTCCCGACGCGTTTCCCGCCAGCGGTGGCGACCCGACGGACCGCACGTCGCAGGGCGCGCGCCCGGACGCCGACGGCCCGGCGCCCGCTCCGGATGAGACCGTCCCGTCCTGGACCGGTGGCGCAAACACGCCGGGCACCTCGTCCTCGGCCAGCGGCAGGGCTGCGGTCGGCGGCTCTGCGCCAACCACCGCCAGCGGCAGGGCCGCGGTCGGCGGCCCACGCGGGGCCGAATCGCCGTGGGCCCAGCCACCGCAACGGACCGGGGCGGCCGGCGCGGAGCCGACCACCGGCTCGACGACTCCGGCCACCGGCGGCTCGGGGCCGGCGCGGCAGGGAACCGGCCCGGAGACGCCGCAGGCGTCTGGCGGTGTGCCGCCGCAGTTCAGCCCGGCGCCGCCGCAACCGGCCGTACCGCCGCAGCCCGTCCCGGCACCGCCGCAACCCGCCGTGCCGCCGCAGGCCGTCCCGGCACCGCCGCAACCGGCCGCACCGCCGCAGCTCGGGCCGTACCCGCCGCAACCCGGGCCGTACCCACCGCAACCCGGGCCGTACCCACCGCAACCCGGGCCGTACCCACCGCAGCCCGGCTGGTACCCGCCGCCCGGGCAGCCGGGGGGCCCGCCGGCACCGCCGCAGGCGTACCAGCCGGCGGCGGGCGTGACCCAGCCGCCGCCCGCCTACCCGGACGCGGCCTGGCGTCCCGATGCCGCCGCGCCGCCGACCGCCGAGGACTTCGCCCGGCGCCGGCAGGTCCGCCCGGCCGACCCGGTCGCCAGCATGGGCGTACGGGCGGTGGCCAACAAGATGGGGTTGCGGCTCCCACCGGGACGGCACGAGCAGGAACTCAAGCGGGACATCGAGATGGTCCGCCGCAACTTCGGCGGCCTGCGTCAGGTGACCGTGGTCAACCCGAAGGGTGGCGCCGGCAAGACGGTAGCCATCCTGCTGCTCGCCATGACCTTCGGTCAGAAGCGCGGCGGCTACGTGCTGGCCTGGGACAACAACGAGACCCAGGGCACCCTGGGCATGCGCGCCCAGCAGGACTTCCACGCCCGTACGGTCCGCGACATGCTGCGAGACCTGGGCCAGTTCCAGGGGCACGGGCGGGTCGGCGACCTGTCGCAGTACGTCCGGTCGCAGGGCGAGGGGATGTTCGACGTGCTCGCCTCCGACGAGTCGGCGACCGGCGGCGAGATGCTCACCGCCGCCGCGTTCGCCGAGATCCGCGAGGTGGTGAGCCGGTTCTACAAGCTGATCTTCGTGGACACCGGCAACAACGTGCGCGCCCAGAACTGGCAGGCCGCGATGGACGCCACCGACCAGTTGGTGGTCACCATGTCGGCCCGGAACGACTCGGCGGAGACGGCCGCCCGGATGCTGGACCACCTGGAGCAGAGCGGTCGGCAGCGGCTGGTCCGCCAGGCGGTGACCGTGGTCTCGATGCCGCCCTCGCGCAAGGAGATCGACCTGCCGGCGATCCAGGAGCACTTCGCGGCCCGGACGCGGGCGGTGCTGCTCGCGCCGTACGAGCGGCTCATCGACACCGGCGAGCCGATCCGCTACTCGGCCCTCTCCTCGGCCACCCGGGACGCCTGGCTGAAGATCGCCGCCGCCGTCGCCGAGGGGCTGTAGGGGCCCGGCCACGCCGTCGGCCGGCCCCGTCGGGCCGGCCGACGGCGCATGCTCAGTTGCTCGCCAGCGCGTCCGCCGCGGCCGGGTCGCAGTCGCGGAGGAACTGGGCGCAGCGGGCCGCCTCGTCCGCCTCGCCGATCTCGTCGGCGGCGCGGGACAGCACGTAGAGGCAGCGCAGGAAGCCCTGGTTCGGCTCGTGCGACCACGGCACGGGGCCGTGGCCCTTCCAGCCGTTGCGGCGCAGCTGGTCCAGCCCCCGGTGGTAGCCGGTGCGCGCGTAGGCGTACGCCGGGACGACCTGGCCCGCGGCGAGCGCCCGGGCCCCCAGCACGCCCCAGCCTGCGCTGTAGGTCGGGAAGCGCGCCGCCACCTCGGCGTACGCCTCGTCGCTGCCGGCCTGCTCGGCGGCGGCCAGCGCGGCGTCGGCCTCGTCGTGCGCGGGGAGGAGGGTGGCCGGTGGTTCCGGCAACAGGTTCTGCATCGTCCCATTCAACCCGCTTCGCCCGCGGGCGCGCGAGGGGGTTGGGCGAGCCGGTTGACTGAACGGCTGAGGAGTTGGTCACGCCTGCGGCCTATTCCACCGGAGGATATTTTCCATTACAACTATTGGTCCGGAGCCTCCCCAGGACCGGGTTACACAGGAGCCCGGTGGCTGCGCCGCCGGGCTCCTGCCCGCTCCGGGAGAGGCCGGCGCGATCCCGGGTCGGCGGCCCGGTGCGGCCCGCGACGACCGGCACCGTCGCCGCGCCCCGCACCCCCGCCGCCGATCCGGGCCGCCGACGGCCCGCCGTCGACACGGCAGCCGACCGCCCTCCGCCGGCCCCGGGCCCCCGACCGCCCTCCGCCGGCCCGCCACGGTACGGCCCGACGCGGGTCCGTCGGGTCCCCCGGCGGCGCGGTGCCCCGCAGGTTTGGCCGGTTGCCCGGGCGGGGCAGGATGGCAGGGGTGCCGACCCCACCTCCCGCGGACGTCATCGAGCCGCACACCTGCACCGACGAGATCGAGACGCGCGCCGAGTTCGACCGGCGGCTGGCCACGGGCAGCCTGGTCGGGCTGACCGTGCAGGGGCTGCGGCTCGACCTCGACCCCGTCCCCGACCTCACCGGCACCGAGGTGGCCGGCACCCTCTTCGTCGGGTGCCGCTTCGCCTCCCGGGAGGTCGGCGCCGACCTGGTCCGGCGCGGCGCGAACGTGGTGCCGCCGTTCTCCGGCCTGCCCTACCCGACCCAGCCGTCGCACCTCTACACGCCGGAGGAGTTGGCCGCCGGCTTCGCCGAGGGCGGCTTCGCCGGGATGTACGACACCCGCGTCTACGAGCACTTCCGCGCGCACGGCGGGGCGCTGCCGGAGGTCAAGGAGGCGCTCGGCCAGCGGCTGCACGACCACGGCGTGGACAACGCGCTCGCCGACGCCACCCGCGCCTGGCTCGCCACGCACGGGCCGCAGTCGGTGGTCGGCGTCATGGGCGGGCACGCGGTGCCGCGCGGCAGCGTGCCCTACCGGATGGCGGCCGTGCTGGGCTGGGAGCTGGCCCGGGCCGACCGGCTGGTGGTGACCGGCGGCGGGCCCGGGGTGATGGAGGCCGCCAACCTCGGCGCGTTCCTGGCGCTGCGGCCGGTCGAGGACCTGGACGCGGCGATCGACCTGCTCGCCGAGGCGCCGGACTTCACCGACCACGACCGCTACACGGCGGCGGCGCTGCGGGTGCGGGAGCGCTACGGCCGGCCGGTGCCGCCGCCCCGGCCCCGCGCCGCCGACCCGGCGGGCGGGTCCCGGGTCGCCCCCGCCGACGTGTCCCGCGTCGACTCGGCCGCACTGGCCGGCGGCGAGGCGGACTGGGCGCGCACCGGTGGGCTCGCCATCCCCACCTGGCTCTACGGGCACGAGCCGGCGAACCTCTTCGCGGGCCGGATCGCCAAGTACTTCTCCAACGCCATCCGGGAGGACACCATCCTGCGGCTGGCCCGGGGCGGGATCGTCTTCGCGCCCGGCCGGGCCGGCACCGTGCAGGAGGTGTTCCAGGCGGCCACGAAGACGTACTACGGCACCGACGGGGCCAGCGGCGCGTACGTCTTCCTGGACCGCGCGTACTGGACGCACGAGTTGCCGGTGGAGGCGCTGCTGCGGCCGTTGCTGGGCGCCTCGCCGTTCGGCGACCTGTCGACCACCGTGCACCTCACCGACGACGTGCACGAGGCCGTCCGGGTGCTGACCGCGAGCTGACCGGCGCCGGACACGCCGACGGCCGGCCCCCGCGCGGGGACCGGCCGTCGGGCGGTACGCGTCAGCGCGTCACTTGGCCAGCGTGGTGCCGGTCGAGCGCAGGTGCTCGCAGGCCTCCACGACGCGGGCGGCCATGCCGGCCTCGGCGGCCTTGCCCCAGACCCGCGGGTCGTACATCTTCTTGTTGCCGACCTCGCCGTCCACCTTGAGCACGCCGTCGTAGTTGCGGAGCATGTGGTCCGCGACGGGGCGGGAGAAGCAGTACTGGGTGTCGGTGTCGATGTTCATCTTCACCACGCCGTAGTCGAGCGCCTCGCGGATCTCCGACAGCAGCGAGCCGGAGCCGCCGTGGAAGACCAGGCTGAGCGGCTTCTCCTTGCCGTACTTGGCGCCGACCGCCTCCTGGATCTGGTTGAGGATCTCGGGGCGGAGCTTGACGTTGCCCGGCTTGTAGACGCCGTGCACGTTGCCGAAGGTCAGCGCCGCCATGTAGCGGCCCTTCTCGCCCAGGCCGAGCGCCTCCACCATGGCCAGGCCGTCCTCGACCGTGGTGTAGAGCTTGTCGTTGATGGCGTTCTCGACGCCGTCCTCCTCGCCACCGACGACGCCGACCTCGATCTCCAGGACGATCTTGGCCTCGGCGGCCCGGTCCAGCAGCTCGGCCGCGATCTCGAGGTTCTCCGCCACCGGCACGGCCGAGCCGTCCCACATGTGCGACTGGAACAGCGGCTCCTGGCCGGCGGCCACCCGCTCCTTCGAGACCTGCATGAGCGGCCGGACGAACTTGTCCAGCTTGTCCTTCGGGCAGTGGTCGGTGTGCAGGGCGATGTTGACCGGGTACTTCTTGGCGACCTCGTGCGCGTAGGCGGCGAACGCCACCGCGCCGGTCACCATGTCCTTGATCGAGGGTCCGGAGAGGTATTCCGCGCCACCGGTCGAGACCTGGATGATGCCGTCGCTCTCCGCGTCGGCGAAGCCCTTGAGCGCCGCGTTCAGGGTCTGCGAGGACGTCACGTTGATCGCGGGGTACGCGTACCGGCCGGCCTTGGCGCGGTCCAGCATCTCCGCGTAGGTCTCGGGGGAAGCGATGGGCATGTCGAACGCTCCTTACTTACCGCTCTCGGCCGTCGCCGGCCGCTGTTGTCCTTGGGTGCGCCGGACCGCGCTGTCCACCGTCGGCAGTATCCCGTAGAAGAGCGCCGCCGGCACAACCGACCCGGTACGCGCCCACCCCCCGGCGGCCGGCCTCACCGCTCCTCCCACCTGTCGGGCACCACCACGCTGATCAGCCAGGTGGCCACCGCCATCACGATGGCCCCCCAGAACGCGGCCCAGAAGCCCTCGACGTCGAAGGGCAGGTCCAGCCCCCGGGCGATCCAGTCGGTCAGCAGGAACAGCAGGGCGTTGACGACGAGCGCGAAGAGGCCGAGGGTGAGCAGGTAGAAGACGCAGCCGAACACCTTTATCAGCGGCTTGAGCACAGCGTTGACCACGCCGAAGATCACCGCCACGACGACGAGCGTGAGCGCGGTGTGGCCGCCGGACCGGCCGCTCACCTCCACCCCGGGCACGATCAGCGTGGTGATCCACAGCGCGACCGCCGTGATCGCCAGCCGGATGAGGAAGCCCACCAGGCCATCCTGGCACCGGTGCCGGCAGCCGGAGGGGCGATTCGGTCGACTCGGCTTCCGAGCGGCGGGCGGGCACAGCCCGTACGGTGTGTGGGGAACCGTCCGCCGAGATCCCGGGAGGGACTGATGGGTCAGCCCGACGAGGACTTCGCCCCCAGCGACCACCTCAGCCCGGAGGAGCGCGACATGGAGGCGGAGCCGGCCGACGCGGTGGAGCAGGCCGCCGCGATCGACCCCGGCGAGGCCGACGTCGAGCCCCAGCGCGGCCTGGAGGTCGACGACTGGGACGCCATGGAGCAGGCCCGGGTGGTCGCCGCCGACGAGGACGACTACCGCTGACGACGCGGCCCCCGGGCGGGACGCCCCGGTGACGTCCCGCCGAGGACGGCGCGGGCCGCCATCCAGCCGCCCGGCCAGGTGTGGCCTCGCCCGGAGGGTCAGCGCAACCGCTCGACCCGGTCCGGGTTCTGGGCCGCCCACTGCGCCAACCGGTCCTCGCGCAGGGCGGCGAGGAACGCCGGGGCCCGCTCCGGATCCGGCCGCAGCCGCCAGCCGGAGCGGTCGGGCGGCGCGACCGGGAGGCTGAGCCCCACCGGCTCGACGGACTTCAACTGCGGCAGCACCCCCACCAACCCGACCAGGGGCGCCCCGTCGACCGTCGTCAGGCGGGCGGCGTCGAGCAGCGAGTGGAGTCGGGCCGGGTTGGTCAGCGCACCCTGCTCGACGACCCGCCGGACCAGCCCCGCGGCGAAGAGCCGGGCGTGCCGGTCCCGGTCGGACGCGCCCCCGGGCAGCTCCAGCCGCTGGCGCAGCAGGTCCAGCGAGGCGGCCCCGTCGAGCCGCTGGCAGCCGGCCGGGAAGACCCGCCGGGTGTGGCTGGAGCGGACCTCGCGCGGCAGGCACACCTCGACCCCGCCGACCTCGTCGGTGAGCCGCCGCAGCGCCGGGTAGGTGAGCACCGCGCCCGCGTCGACGCGTACGCCGGTCAGGTCGCCGACCACCCGGCGGGTCAGGTCGTAGCCGCGGCCCGGGTCGGCCCCGCTCCGACCGGCGCCGTACGGGAACGCGGCGTTGAGCTTGCCGGTGCCGTGCCCTGGGATGGGCACCTCCAGGTCGCGGGGCAGCGAGACCAGGTAGACGCGGCTGCGGTCGGCCGGAACGTGCACCAGCAGCACCGAGTCCGCCCTGGAGCCCTCGGCCGTCGAGCCGTCCAGGCCGAGCAGCAGGACGTTCAGCGCGCCCGAGGGCGCCGGCGCGGCCGTCCCGGGGAGCAGCGTCGCGCCGGAGGCGACGCGGTCGGGGGCGAGCCGGGGCACCCCGACGCCCAGCACCGCGAGCAGGGCCAGCGCGACGCCCGCCGCCCGGAAGCGCCGTCGGCGTCGGCGGCGCACGGTGACGAGCCGGTCGATCTCGGCGCGCACCGGAGCGGCGGCGGGGGCCAGCGGCTCGTGCCGGGCGAAGGCGGCACGCAGGTCGTCCTCGATCATGAGCATGCCTCCACGTGTTCGGTCCGCAGCGTGGCCAGGGCGCGCGAGATGGACGAGCGGACGGTCCCGACGGCGCAGCCGAGGATGTCGGCGATCTCCGCGTCGGGCAGGTCCTCGTAGTAGCGCAGCACCAGCGTCGCCCGCTGCCGCCGCGGTAGCCGGGACAGCCAGGACCAGAGCTGGTCCCGGTCCACGGCGTGCTGGGCGTGGTCGACCGGCACCGGCACCGCGTCGTCGGGCTCGGCGCGCAGCAGCACCCGGCGCATCCACGATCCCCGCCGCCAGTCCACGTACTGGTTGGTCAGCATCCGGCGTACGTAGCGCTCCGGCGAGTCGGCACGGGCCACCCGACGCCAGTTGAGCTGGACCCGGACCATGGTGTCCTGCACCAGGTCCTGCGCCTGGTGCGGGTCGCCGGTCAGCATGACCGCGTACCGCAACAGCGCGGCCAACCGTGAGTCGGCGAACTCCTCGTACGTCACTGCACCTCCCGGGCTCCTGTTCCAGATGACGGACCCGGGCGGCCGGAACGTTGCGGCGATCCTGGCCAGCCGTTCGGTCGATGTTTGCCCTGGAAGCGGTTCGGGGACGGCGGCCAGTCCTTAAGATCCGCTGGCCACTCCTGGCACCCCCACGGGAGGGAACCCCCCACATGTTCAAGCACTCCAGCCGGCGCTGGCTGGCCGGGCTGGGCGTCGCAGGCGCGCTCGTCGCCGCCTCCGCCACCCCGGCCGTCGCCGAAGAGCCCGGCGACGAGCTTCTCCTCTACGCCAACAACGCGCTGGTCGCGCCGGGCGGCGAGGCCAAGTCCGTCACCCTGTACGCGTTCGCGGAGACGCTGCCCGAGAGGCTGACCCTCACCATCGACCGCGGCGCCGTCGACGGCTTCGCCACGGTCGTCCTCGGCGACCGGTTGCCGGGCTGCAAGGAGGCCGGTGCGGTCATCACCTGCGCCCTCGACGGCACCGAGATCACCGACTACCTGGTCAACCTGACCGTCACCGCGAAGGATGCCGCCGCGCCCGGCGACAAGGGCGAGCTCGTCCTGAGCGTGGCGGCGAAGGGCGTCCCCACCGCCACCGCACGGTCCACCGTCGAGGTCGGCGAGGGCGTCGACCTGAAGACGGAGCGCTCCCTGAAGTTCGCCGGCGACCCCGGCGCCACGGTCAAGGCGCCGCTCACGGTGGCCAACGTCGGCGACCGTCCCGCGCGCGGCACGGTGCTCTTCCTCGCCACGACCCCTGGTCTCGCCCCGGCGCGACGGCACTCGAACTGCTCCTACCTCTCGGAGTTCGGCAGCAACTTCGCCCAGTGCCACTTCGACGAGGAGCTTCCGCCGGGAGCCGCGCTCCAGCTCGACGACTCGTCCGCCCTGACGATCGCCTCCGACGCCTGGGCGCCGGGCCAGCAGTACGGCCAGGCGATGTGGTTCGCCAAGGGCGACTGGGACGAGTTCATTGGCGACTTCTCCGAGGCGGACTGGGAGAAGGGCAGCGGCAGCGCGCTGAAGCTGGTGCCGGCACAGGCGTCGCGGGCCCGCACGGTGAAGCAGACCGACAAGGACACGGCGAACAACGTCACCTGGATCGACACCACCGTCACCGGCGACCAGCGGGCCGACGTCGCCGCCACCGGCGCCGAGGTCACCGGCGCGGTCGGCGCGACGGTCACCGCCAAGGTCGGCTTCGTCAACAACGGGCCCGCGGTGATCAACTCGTACAGCCCGGGCGAGCTCCTGACCGGCGCCCTGGTCACCGTTCCCGCCGGCGCCACCGTGGTGGCGGCGCCCGACGAGTGCTCGCCGGGCACCGCCGAGGAGCCGACCGGCTCGTACGGCGAGCCGGGCGGCCGGATCTACTTCTGCGAGTGGTTCGAGCTGCGCCGCAAGGGCGAGGCGGCCGTCTTCGAGTTCGGCCTGCGGATCGACCGGGTCGGCGGCGCGCCGGGTTCGGTGCGGCTGCTGCACTTCGGCCCGGACGAGCCGGGGAAGGTCGTCGACCTCGACCCGAAGAACGACACCGCCGCGCTGGCCATCAAGGGCGCGACCGGTGGCGAGGGCGGCGGCGGTGACGACCCCGAGCTGCCGATCACCGGCGAGTCCACCGGCCTGATCGCCGGCGTCGGCGGCCTGCTGCTCGCCGCCGGCGTCGGCGGCTACCTGGTGGCGAAGCGCCGCCGGACCCGCTTCGTCGCCTGATCCACCCGCACCACCGGTGCCCCGCCGCCCACCCGGCCGGCGGGGCACCGCCACATCAAGCCTGACCGCCCGGAGCGGGCGGGGCTCCCCCGGAAACCCCACACCCCACGACCGAGCGAAAACGGGACGACGCAAGATCGAAGGTCCTGACACCATGGGCGCGTGCTGCTCACCCTGACCACCACGTACCGACCGGCGACCGACCTCGGTCACCTGCTGGTCAAGCACCCTGACCGCGCCCACTCCTTCGACGTTCCGGTCGGCACCGCGCACGTGTTCTACCCGGAGGCGGGCGAGCAGCGCTGCACCGCCGCGCTGCTGCTCGACGTCGACCCGTTGCGGCTGGCCGGCTCGGGGGGCAAGGGCCGCGGCCGGCAGCAGGCCCCGACCCCGGACGGCTTCACCCTCGGGCGGTACGTCAACGACCGGCCGTACGCCGCGTCCAGCCTGCTCTCCTCGGCGCTTTCCAGGGTGTACCGGTCGGCGCTGCGCGGCGAGTCCCGCGAGCGCCCGGAGCTGGCCCGTACGCCGATCCCGCTGGAGGTGCGGGTGCCGGTGCTGCGCTGCCGGGGCGGCGCGGACATGGCGGTCCGGATGTTCGCGCCGCTCGGCTGGGCGGTGACCGCCACCCCGATCCCGCTCGACGAGCGGCACCCGGAGTGGGGCGACAGCCGGTACGTCGACCTGACGCTGACCGGAACGCTGCGGGTCGCCGACGCGCTCAACCACCTCTACGTCCTGCTGCCGGTGCTGGACGACGCCAAGCACTACTGGGTGGCGCCGGACGAGGTCGACAAGCTGCTCCGGGCCGGCGAGGGGTGGCTGGCCGAGCACCCGGAACGCGGCACGATCACCCGCCGCTACCTGGCGCACCGGCGCGCGCTGGCGGGGCTGGCCCTGGCCCGCCTCGCCGAGCAGCGGCTGGCCGACGAGCCGGCCGGCGCCGAGGAGACGGTGGACGAGGCGACAGTGGACTCCGGCGGGGTCGCCGCCCGCCGCGCGTCGCTGGCGGCGCGCCGCCGGGAGGCCGTGCTCGGCGCGCTGGCCGGGGCGGGCGCGAGCCGGGTGCTGGACCTGGGCTGCGGCGGGGGCGCCCTGCTCGCGGCGCTGGTCGGCGACCGCCGGTTCACCGAGATCGTCGGCACCGACGTGTCCCCGCACGCGCTGGCCATGGCCGCCCGGCGGCTGCGGCTGGACCGGCTGCCCGAGCGGCAGCGGGACCGGGTCCGGCTCTGGCAGTCCGCCCTGACCTACCGGGACGACCGGCTGCGCGGCTACGACGCGGCGGTGCTGATGGAGGTGATCGAGCACGTCGACCCGCCGCGCCTGCCGGCGCTGGAGGACGCCGTCCTCGGCCACGCCCGCCCCGCCACCGTCGTGGTGACCACGCCCAACGTCGAGTACAACGTCCGCTACGAGGGGCTGCCCGCCGGGCGGTTCCGGCACGCCGACCACCGGTTCGAGTGGACCCGCGCCGAGTTCGCCGCCTGGGTCGACCGGGTGGCCGTCACCTACGGCTACACGGCCGCGATCGGCGGGGTCGGCGACGACGACCCCGAGGTCGGCGCCCCCACCCAGCTCGCCGTGCTGACCCGCAAGGAGACCCCGTGACCGTCCTCGACATCCCCGAGCTGGCCCTGGTCGCGCTGGTCGGCGTCTCCGGCTCCGGCAAGTCCACCTTCGCGCGCCGGCACTTCGCGCCCAGTCAGGTGCTCTCCTCCGACGCGTTCCGGGCGATGGTCGCCGACGACGAGAACGACCAGGCCGCCTCCGCCGACGCCTTCGAGGCGCTGCACCACGTCGCCGCCACCCGGCTGCGGCGGGGCCTGCTCACGGTGGTGGACGCGACGAACCTCCAGCCGCACGCCCGGGCCGCCCTGGTGCGGGTGGCCCGCGAGCACGACGTGCTGCCGGTGGCCGTCGTGCTGGACGTGCCGGAGGCGCTGGCGTGGGAGCGCACCGAGGGCCGCGCCGACCGCGCCTTCGGCCGGCAGGTGCTCGCCCGCATGCAGCGCGACCTGCGCCGCTCGTACAAGCTGTTGGCCCGGGAGGGCTTCCGCAAGGTGCACGTGCTGCGCGGCGTCGAGGAGATCGACGCCGCCGAGATCCGCTACGAGAAGCTGTTCAACGACCGGCGGGAGCTGACCGGGCCGTTCGACGTCGTCGGCGACGTGCACGGCTGCCGCGCCGAGCTGGAGACGCTGCTGACCCGGCTCGGCTGGGAGCTGCGCCGCGACGGGCTGGGCCGGCCGGTGGACGCGACGCACCCGGCGGGGCGTACCGCCGTCTTCGTCGGTGACCTGGTGGACCGCGGCCCGGACTCCCCCGGCGTGCTGCGCCTGGTGATGGGCATGGTCGCCGCCGGGCACGCGATCTGCGTGCCCGGCAACCACGAGCAGAAGCTGCTGCGCCGGCTGCGCGGCCGCGAGGTGCGGCTCACCCACGGGCTGGCCGAGACGATGGAGCAGCTGGCGGCCGAGCCGGACTCCTTCGTCGCCGAGGTGGCGACCTTCGTCGACGGCCTGGTCAGCCACTTCGTGCTCGACGGCGGGCGGCTGGTCGTCGCGCACGCCGGGCTGAAGGAGGCCTACCAGGGCCGGGCGTCGGGGCGGGTGCGGGCGTTCGCGCTGTTCGGCGAGACGACCGGCGAGACCGACGAGTACGGGCTGCCGGTGCGCTACCCGTGGGCGCGCGAGTACCGGGGCTCGGCGATGGTGGTCTACGGGCACACGCCCACCCCGGAGCCGGAGTGGGTCAACAACACCATCTGCATCGACACCGGATGCGTGTTCGGCGGCCGGCTCACCGCGCTGCGCTACCCGGAGCGGGAGCTCGTCTCGGTGCCGGCGGAGCGGGAGTGGTACGCCCCGGCCCGGCCGCTGACCGCCGCCCCGGCCCGACCCGACCAGGTGCTGGAGCTGGCCGACGTGACCGGCCGGCGGCACGTCGAGCACGCGTACGGGTCGCTGACCGTGCCGGCGGAGAACGCGGCGGCGGCACTGGAGGTGATGAGCCGGTTCGCCGTCGACCCGCGCTGGCTGGCCTGGCTGCCGCCGACGATGGCGCCCTGCTCGACGGCCACGGCGGGCGACTTCCTGGAGCACCCGGCGCAGGCGTTCGCCGACTACCGCGCGGCGGGCGTGGACCGGGTGGTCTGCGAGGAGAAGCACATGGGCTCGCGGGCGGTGGTGCTGGTCTGCCGGGAGGCCGACGGCGGGCCGTTCGGTCCCGGCGGCGGGGTGGTGCACACCCGCACCGGCCGGCCGTTCTTCGGCGAGCCGCTCGACGCGCAGCTGCTCGACCGGGTACGCGCGGCGGTCGGCGGCGCCGGGCTCTGGGAGGAGTTGGAGACCGACTGGCTGCTGCTCGACTGCGAGCTGCTGCCCTGGTCGGCGAAGGCGGGCGCGCTGATCCGCGAGCAGTACGCCGGGGTCGGCGCCGCCGGCCGGGCCGCGCTCCCCGCCGCGCTGGCCGTGCTGGAGGCGGCGGTCGGTCGGGGCCTGCCCGTGGCGGGGCTGCGTGACCGGACGGCCCGCCGCCGGGACGAGATCGTCGCCTACTCCGACGCCTACCGGGCGTACGTGGGGCCGACGGACGGGCTGCGCGGGGTGACCCTGGCCCCGTTCGCGGTGCTGGCCGGCGCGAGGGCCAGCTACGCCGACCGGGACCACGGCTGGCACCTCGGGCTGGCCGACCGGCTCTGCGCGGCGGACCCGGAGTTCTTCACGCCCACCCGCCGGCAGGTGGTGGACCTGGCCGATCCCGAGGCCGAGGCGGCGGCCACGCGGTGGTGGCTGGCGCTGACGGCGGCCGGCGGCGAGGGCATGGTGGTGAAGCCGTACGCCGGGCCGGCCGCCCGCTCCGAGCGGGGCTCGCTGCTCCAGCCGGGGATCAAGTGCCGGGGCCGGGAGTACCTGCGGATCATCTACGGTCCCGGCTACGACGAGCCGGAGCAGCTCGCCGCGTTGCGCCGCCGGTCGCTGGGGCGCAAGCGGGGGCTGGCGCTGCGCGAGCACGGGCTGGGGCTGGCGGCGTTGGACGCGCTGGTCGCCGGCGCGCCGCTGTGGCGCCGGCACGAGCTGGTTTTCGCGATCATGGCGTGCGAGTCCGAGCCGGTCGATCCCCGGCTGTAGGGGTGCCGGTGTGACGTCGAGCACCGATGCGCCGGGCCGCCACCTAGACTACGGACGTTCCGTCCCGTCCCCTGACCGGCATCCATCGGAGGTCGCCTCGTGCCGACGCCCACCACCACCCTGGCCCTGGGGCCGAGCTGGCTCGATCCAGAGGTGTTGATCTCGACGTTCGGGCTGATCGGCATCCTGGTCATCGTCTTCGCCGAGTCCGGCCTGCTGATCGGGTTCTTCCTGCCGGGCGACTCGCTGCTGTTCACGGCGGGGCTGCTCACCGCCGACGGGAAGTACATCACCTACCCGCTGTGGCTGGTCTGCCTGCTCATCACCCTCGCGGCGATCGCCGGCGACCAGGTCGGTTACGCGTTCGGCCGCAAGGTCGGCCCGGCGCTCTTCCGCCGGCCGAACTCCAAGCTGTTCAAGCAGGAGAACGTGCTCAAGGCGCACGACTTCTTCGAGAAGTACGGCGCGCGCTCGATCGTGCTGGCCCGTTTCGTGCCGATCGTGCGGACGTTCACGCCGATCGTGGCCGGGGTCAGCCGGATGAACTACCGCACCTTCGTCGTCTACAACGTGATCGGCGGCATCCTCTGGGGCACGGGCGTGACCGTGCTCGGCTATTTCCTTGGCCAGATCCCGTTCGTCAAGGCGAACATCGAGATGATCCTGATCGGCATCGTGGCGCTCTCGGTCATCCCGATCGCCGTCGAGCTGCTACGGGCGCGGCTGGCCGCCCGGCGCGGCACCACGCCGCAGGAGCGGGCCGCAGCCGAGGAGGCGATCCGGGAGACCCGCGAGCACTACGGCAAGCACTGACCGACCGGCCGTCCGGTGCCGTCCCCGGTCGGGGCTGGCACCGGACGATCGGCAACGGTCAGCGGGCCTTCTTGGTGGCGCGCTTGCGCGGCGGGGTCAGCAGATCCGCGATCGTGGCGATCGCGGTCGGCACCAGCCGGTAGTAGGCCCAGACACCGCGCTTCTCCCGCTCCAGCAAGCCGGCCTCGGTGAGGATGCGCAGATGGTGACTGACCGTCGGCTGCGAGAGGCCGAGCGGCGCGGTCAGGTCGCACACGCACGCCTCGCCCTCGGGCGCCGACTGGATCAGGCTGAGCAGCCGCAGCCGAGCGGGGTCGGCGAGGGCCTTGAGGACCCCGGCGAGACGCTCGGCATCGGCACGTTCGATCGGCTCGCCGGCAAGCGGCGAGATCTGAGGCATGGTCATTTCAGCCAACGCAGTTCCCACGTATTCCATCCTTCCACCAGCAGCATCGATCCGCCTGCATATCGGCGAATCCGAATAGGCAGACTTTTACGCCACAAGGCCGAGGTCAGCCAACGTATAGGCCGCCCGATAAGGCAGTCCGGCGGCTCGCACCGCGTCGCCGGCGCCACGATCAACAATAACCGCCACACCGGCGATCTCGGCCCCGACCTCGCGAAGGGCCTCGACCGCCGTCAACACGCTGCCCCCGGTGGTGGAGGTGTCCTCCACCGCCAGCACGCGCCGGCCCGCCACGTCCGGCCCCTCGATCCGGCGCTGGAGCCCGTGCGCCTTGCCGGCCTTGCGGACCACGAACGCGTCCAGCGGATGATCGGTCGCGGACGAGGCGTGCAGCATCGCCATCGCCACCGGGTCGGCGCCCAGGGTCAGACCGCCCACCGCGTCGTAGTCCCAGTCGGCGGTCAGCTCGCGCATCACCCGGCCCACCAACGGAGCGGCCTGGTGATGGAGCGTGACGCGGCGCAGATCGACGTACCAGTCCGCCTCGCGCCCCGAGGAGAGCACCACCCGGCCGTGGACCACCGCCAGGTCGGTAATGAATTTACGCAGGTCGTCGCGGTCCCCCATGGCGATAGAGGGTACTGCTCAAGTCTGTGAGCCGCGTGCCGGGTCCACCCGGGATCAGCCCTGGGGGCGACCGATGGATGGCAATGGGTCGCTACGCTGAGCGACCGTTCAGGCGGCGGGGCGGCCGATCGACGCCGGCCGACGGCGTGCGGCGGCCCGGGCCCGGTGGTCAGCCGACGTCGCGGCCGATGCGGCCCCGGGTGTCGCGGGCCACCGCCTCCAGCAGCCGCCGCGGCGCGTGCCGCAGGCCGGCGACGGCCAGCTTGTACTTCCAGGCGGGGACGCTGACCAGCTTGCCTTTCCGCAGGTCACGTAGGGCCTCGGCGACCACGTCGTCGGCCCGCAGCCACATCCACTCCGGGGTCTTCGACATGTTGATGCCGGCCCGGTCGTGGAACTCCGTACGCGTGTAGCCGGGGCAGAGCGCCATCACGCGGACGCCGAACGGCCGCGCGGACTGGCCGACGGACTCGCTGAAGTTGGTCACCCACGCCTTGCTGGCCGAGTAGGTCGATCCCGGCATCACCGCGCCGAACCCCGCCACGGAAGAGACATTTATCACTGCCCCGCGCCGTCGCTCGGTCATCGGTCGAAGCGCCGCGAGGGTCAGCCGCATCACGGCGTGCACGTTGAGCCGCAGCAGCCGCGCCTCGTCCTCGGCGGACGACCGCAGGAACGGGGTGTTCAGGCTGATGCCCGCGTTGTTGACCAGCAACTCGACCGAGCCGTCGGCCAGTCGCCGCTCGACGGCCGCGCAACCGTCGTCGGTGGACAGGTCGGCCGGGATCGTCTCGACCTGCCGGCCGTGCCGCGCGGTCAACTCCGCCGCCGTGTCGGCCAGCCGGGCGGCGTCCCGCGCGACCAGCACCAGGTCCCAGCCCTCCGACGCCAGCCGGCGGGCGAAGGCGGCGCCGATGCCGGCGGTCGCTCCGGTGATCAGGGCCCGCCGCCCGGGGGCCGGCTCGTCGTGCGTCACGGGCGGTCCTCACCTCGGCGGTACGGGGGCGCGGGCGGCGCGCCGGGCGACTGGTGCCCCGGGTGCGGGGCGGGTGGTGCCGGGGACCACCGCGGGACCGGCGCCAGGGGTCGCCGACGGAACCAGGCGTTCGCCGCCGGCAGGGCCAGCAGCGTTGCTACCACAAGGTAACCGAGCACCTGGCCGACGGAAAGCCCCGCGCCCAGCGGAATCCACCAGGACGGGTACGCGTCGTCGACGAGGCCCAGCAGCTCGGCCGTCGACCGGTCGTCCGCGCCCAGTCGCAGCGGGGCGGCGCGCTGCCCCACCAGGACCGCCGTCGCGCAGCAGCCGAGGACGAGCCCGAGCCCGGACACCACCCAGGTCGCGGTGCGCGCGCCGCCGCGGCGGGCCCGCAGGCCGAGGGCGAGGCCGGCGAGGAGCAGCCCCGCCAGCAGGCTCACCACCGCGGTGAGCACCATGGACACGCGCAGCAGGGTGACCACGCGGTCGACCTCGTCCGCGCCGGCCGAGGTGCCCTGGGCCGCGTCGCGGAACCGGGCCACGGTGCCGCCCAGGGTCACCGCGCCGGCGGCGGCGTGCGCCAGGGCGGCCACCGCCATCAGGATCAGCACCGCCACGGCCAGCGTGACCACGGTCGGGCGGCGGGCCGGCGCCAGCTCGGGCTGCGACACGACGAGTCCCTCCGGTAGGCGTCGGATGCAACCTACTCGGAGGGACCGTCGGCGTCGCTGTTATCGACCGGTCAACTCACCGGCGGCGGCGTCGGGCCGGGGCGGTCCGAGCCGGGCTGGTCGCCGCCCGGGTTCGTCCCCGGCTGGCCGGGCTGGTCCCCGCCGTACGGCGACTGGCCGGGCTGGCCAGGGGTCTGCGGGTAGCCGGGCTGACCGGGGGTCTGCGGGTAGCCCGGCTCACCCGAGGTCTGCGGGTAGCCCGGCTCACCGGAGGTCTGCGGGTGACCCGGGTAGGACGCGCCCGGCACCGGCGGCTCCCACGCCTGCTTCGGCTTGCGGAAGAACTCGTTGGCCTTCGGCAGCGCCAGCAGGATCAGCGCGGCGAGCAGCGCGAGCAGCCCGATCACGCCGACCAGCGTGGAGACCGGGGTGACCCAGCCGGGCAGCGCCTCGTCCAGGCGGCGCTGGATCTCCTCCGGGCTCGGCCCGTCGCCGGTGCCCTGGCCGGTCCCGCCGAAGCCGCCGCCGGCGAGGCCGCTGGCCAGGCCGCCGCCCGTGCAGCAGACCAGGATGCCACCGAGGACCCAGGTGGTGATGCGGGCCCCGTTGCTGCCCCGGTTGTTGAACACGCCGAGCACGGCGAGCACCACCGCGAGCAGGAGCAGGAAGATGGAGGTGCCGATGGTGATGAACGTGGTGATGTCGGCGAGGTTCTGCGTGCCGTTGGCGGCGGTGCCCCGGTAGGCCTCGTCGAGCACCTCGGAGACCGTGCCCAGCGTGCTGAGCGTGATGATGATGCCGATGAGCTGGGTCAGCGCGAACAGCCACAGCAGATACGTGGAAATGGTCACCACACCCGGCCGGGTGCGGGCCGGCGTGTTGTGGGAATCGACCATGATTCTCCTTCCCTAGATCGCGGTCACACCGTATCGAGATCGGGCCAGTCGGGCACGGCAGCGGACACCGACCCGCCGTACCGGGTGCGGGTGACGGGACCTGGGCGGGCGCGGATCGGCGGGGCTAGTAGCCGCGCCACTCCGCGCGGGCGTACTCCAGCACGCGGGGCTGGAGCAGGGTGGAGGCCGGCACGTCGACGCGGCGGCGGTCGGCGGGAAAGGCCCCGGCGGCGGCCAGCGTCGCCGCGTCGAGGAAGCGCAGCTCCGGCGCGTCCGGCGGCAGGGCCAGGGCGGGCGCGGTCGCGCCGGGGGCGGCGAGCAGGAAGCCCCAGTCGCCGAAGGACGGCACGTCCACGTGGTACGGCGTGGTGGCGAAGCCCGCCTCGCGCAGCGACGCCTCGATCGACCAGTACGACCGGGGTGCGAAGTACGGCGAACCGGACTGCACGACCAGCCGGCCGCCCTCGGCGAGCACCGCCCGCACCAGCGCGTAGAACTCGACCGTGTAGAGCTTCGCCGTGGCCGTCTCGTCCGGGTCGGGCAGGTCGGCCACCACGACGTCGAACCGGTCGGCGGCGGTACGCAGCCAGGAGAACGCGTCGGCGTGCACCACCCGCACCCGGGGGTCCTCGAACGCCGCGCCGTTGAGCCGGCGCAGCTGCGGCTCGCTGCGGGCCAGCGCCACCACCGCCGGGTCCAGGTCCACCACGGTGACCCGCCGGACGTCGGGATAGCGCAGCAGCTCGCGTACGGCGAGGCCGTCCCCCGCGCCGAGCACCAGCACCTCGCCGCGCGGGCCGTTCAACGCCGGATGCACCAGCGCCTCGTGGTAGCGGTACTCGTCGACGGAGCTGAACTGGAGGTCGCCGTTGAGGAAGAGCCGCAGGTCGGTGCCGGCGCGCCCGGTCTCGGCGACCGACCGGGTGAGCACGATCTCCTGGTAGCGGCTGCGCTCGGCGTGCACCACCGGGTCCCGGTAGAGCTGCTGGCGGGCCGTCAGCTCGAAGTCGTGCGCGGTCACCCACGCGTACCCGAGGCAGAGGAAGACCACGACGCTGCCGGCGCCGAGCGCGACGCGCGCCCGACGGCTCAGCTCCCGCCGGAAGACCGTGCAGACCAGCGCGAGCCCGGCCACGGCGTTCACCGCACCGACCACCAAAGCGCCCTTGAGCTGGCCGAACACGGGCAGCAGCAGGAACGGGAAGGCCAGCCCGCCGAGCAGCGCGCCGACGTAGTCGGCGGCGAACAGGTCGGCCACCGCGCTGCCGGCGGCCTGCTCCCGGATGCGTTGCAGCAGCACCATCAGCAGCGGGATCTCCGCGCCGATCAGCAGGCCGAGCACGAAGGCGGTGGCGATCAGCGCCGGGCCGTAGAGGTCCAGCCAGGCGAAGGCCGCGTAGAGGCCGAGCACGGAGAGCCCGCCGAGCAGCGCCAGGGCCAGCTCGATGGCGGCGAACGCGGCGGCGGCCCGGGGCTGGAACGGCTTCGCGGCGAGCGCGCCGACGCCCATCGCGAACACCATCACGCCCAGCACGATCGACGCCTGGCCGACCGTGTCCCCGATCAGGTAGCTGCCGAGGGCGACCAGGGCCAGCTCGTAGACCAGGCCGCAGGCGGCGCAGACGAAGACCGCGACGAGCACCGCCGCGCGGGACAGCGGCCACCGCGCGGGCGGTGCCGGCGCGTCGACGGTCACCGCCCCTCCGACGTACGCCGGCCGGCGCGCTGTCGGGCAGCGGTCGACGCCTGACGCCCCTCGGCCTGGCGGCGGCGCTGCCACAGGCCGACGGCGACGAACAGCCCGGTGACGAGCAGCAGGCCAACGGCGGCGAGCAGGTAGCCCCAGCGGTCCCGCCACAGGTCGCTGCCGGCGTCGGGGAGCCGCTGCGCCGGCTCGGCTCCCGTCGGGGCCGCAGTGGCGGCCGGCTCGACCGCGCCCGCCTCGGCGGCGAGCAGCGGCAACATCACGGCGGCCCGGGTGACGGCCCAGCCCGGATCGTCGATGAAGACCTTCTCGGTGATCCCGAGCCGCTCCAGGCCGTTGGCGATCTGCGTCAGGTCCGCCGGGGAGAAGTCGCCGGAGCCGTTGACGTCGACGTAGGCGTTGTCCTCGCTGTCGCTGCTCGACGACGGGTAGTAGATCCGGGCGCTCACCTGCAGCCAGCGCGGACAGGACGGGTTGTCCTCGACCGCCACCCCGGCGCCGAGGTTGGAGCCGACGCTGACCGGGTCGCCGTAGCCGAAGTAGTCCGTCAGCTCCCAGCCGTAGCAGACGCCCTGGCTGGCCGAGGAGCGCGAGAGGACGGCCAGGGTGTCGTCGCGCTCCTGCGCGGTCGGCGCCGGCACGTCGGTGTCCCCGTCCCGGTTGAGCACGCCGGCGAGCACACAGCCGGCGACCACCACCGCGACGCTCACCCAGATGACCCAGGCGGTCGCCTTCGAGTTCTGGGGCTTGGCCGGCGGGCGCTTGGCGGTGCTCATCAGCTGATCGCGGCGGCGATGATCGCGCCTGTGGCCAGGTGGACGACGGCGGAGACCCAGACCGCCGGGTGCGGCTGCGGGTCAACCAGGATCTCGCCCAGCTTGCCCGGCGTGGCCACGTCGAGCAGCACGAAGGCCGCCGCCATGATGACCAGGCCCAGGATCCCGTACGCGGACGCGCCGACGATGCCGAGCACGAAGTCGTCGTCGCTGGCGGCGATCGCGGCGACCACGATGACGCCGACGCCGGCCAGGTTGGAGGCGAGCAGCAGCGCGGCGTTGCGGTTGCGTTCGGTCCAGATCAGGTGGTTGAGCCGGCCGGGGGTGGCGAGGTCCACCAGGACGTAGCCGATGCCCATCAGCAGGACGCCGACCGCCCCGTAGGCGAGGGTGACCAGCAGATCGGTGACGAGGGTCTGCACAGGAGGCTCCAGGGTGAGGGGGGTCGGTGCGTCACTTGCCGCTGCCGGGGCCGCCGCCCCGGACGGTGCTGCCACGGCCCCAGCCCCAGTGCGAGCCGACCGTGGAGTGGTAACGGGGATAGGCGGTGCGCATGCGCTCCAGCAGGATCACCGAGCCGGCGACGGTCGGCAGGATCACCACGGAGTCGTCGTCGTAGCGCAGGTAGACGCCGCTGCCGTCGACGTACTGGTCCGCCGGCTTCCAGGCGTCGGTGACCTCCTTGGCCACCTGGCTCGGCGCGAGGGGCGAGGTGTAGGCGACCGCGTCCCGGCCGATGTCCCGGCTCGCCGACCGGGTGTACCGGTCCTCCACGAAGCCGCGCGGCGAGAAGTTGCCGTAGAAGATGGCGAAGGCCGCGACCAGCGCGCCGATGACGGCGAACGCCACCCCCACCACGAACCAGCGTCGGTACGTCATCGCAGTGCCACCACCGTCTCGGTCAGGACCAGCTCGTTGGTCTGGGGATACGCGTGCCAGGTGCGCCAGGCGAGGGCGCCGTCCGGCGGGTCGGGGCGCACCGACAGCGCGGTCACCGCGTCGACGTCGCCGGGGAAGACCCCCACCAGCGCGTACGGGTCGTCGGCCAGCTCGGCGCGCAGCGCACCGACCCGGTCGCTCAGCCCGGTGCCCGCCGGCCGCAGGACGGTGGCGGTGAAGCGGTAGCCGTTCGTGTCGTCCCGCACCGTGGCGGGCAGCTCGGGCGGGCGGCCGGGCAGGCAGGCGACCGTCTCGGTCAGCGCGGCGCCGGGGGCGCGCAGGACCACCTGGTGCGAGGCGCCGAGCAGGCGCAGCCGCAGCCGGACACCGCCGGGCAGGTCGAGGTCGAGCACGTGCAGCGCGGGCAGCTCGTCGTCGCCGAGGGCCAGGCTGAGGTCGGCGGCGCTGGTGTCGACGTACGGGGCGTCGAGGGTGACCAGCATCAACCCACCTCGGACTGCGGATAGATCATCACGTCGGCGCGGTGCAGCACCTCGCCCAGTGCCACCTCCCAGCCCGCCTCGCCGTAGGCCTCGAAGGAGAGCCGGGCGCCGCCGGGCGCCTGGTAGTCGTGGTACCGCATGGTGCCGTTGGGGTCGAGGCCGGTGGTGCCGGTCGCGGTGTAGCGGGCCTGGCCGGACTCGTCCCAGTTGTAGCGGCGACCGGCGAAGTCGATCGTCGGCGCGCCCGGGGTGACGGTGGCGCCCGGCTCGGCCGCCCAGAGCACCAGCTCCAGCTCCGGGTCCTCCTCCACGGAGAGCCAGCGGCGCAGCCCCGCCGCGTCGTCGAGCAGGTGCTCGGCCCAGCTCCAGCCGCCCTCGACGAGGCGGATCGAGCCGCGCACGGCGTACGACGTGCCGCGGATCTCGACGATGTCGCCGGGCTTCAGCCGCCGGGGGTCGCCGCGCAGCGCGTCGGCGTCCCGGTCGCGCAGCGGGTCGACCGGGCTCGGGTGGGCCTTCGGCCGGGACCTGGCCCGACGCAGGGCCACCACGGCGACCACCACCCCGGCCACCCCGACCAGACAGCCCACCGCCGTCAGCAGGTACGCCACCGACCCGTCCACGACCACCTCCCCAGGTACGTCGGCGGAGACGGTAACAACCCCGCGCACCTGGGGAAACCTGCTGCCGGCTGAGTGAATGGCCAGTCACACCACGTGCCCGTCCGATCAGGATCGGACAGGGGCGCCCCGGGCCTGGCCGGGTCAGCCTCGGCCGAGGCGCTCGGCCGCGTACTCGCGCAGGGTGGTGCGGCCCATGACGCAGCCGGTGAAGGTGCCGAACTCCGCCGGATCGTCGCCCAGCGCCGTCCAGGCCGCCCGCCCCGCCGGGGGGTCGACGTGCTCCAGCAGCGTGGCGGCGTAGACGCGGCCGGCCGGGGTCGCCTCGGCGAGCAGCCGGTCGAGGCGCGCGCGTACGCCCTCGGGGTCGTCGCCCAGCGCGGCCTCGACCCGCCGGTACGCCTCGGTCACCGGCAGCAGCGTGCCCGCGATCCCGACCCCGCCGAACGCCACCGTGTCGGCCCCCCGCAGCTCCTCGAGGGCCGCCGCGAGCTCCCGGTCCCCGCCCTTCCGCCTCATCCCGAACATCCCCGGATCCTTCCCCGACCACCCCCACCCCACCCTGTTGACCATGAAATTGTTGCCCGCCGGTTCGGCGAGCCGCGACGACAACCTCATGGTCAACGCACCCGGGGTGGGGTGGGGAGGCGGTCAGGGGGTGGCGAGCGTCAGGGAGTCCCTGCTGTCGGACAGGTCGAACCGGACGGTGTCGCCGTCGCGGATCCGGCCGGCCAGCAGGGCCTTGGCGAGCTGGTCGCCGATCGCCGTCTGGACCAGGCGGCGCAGCGGCCGGGCCCCGTAGATCGGGTCGTAGCCGTGCTCCGCGAGCCAGGTGCGGGCGGCGTCGGTGATGTCGAGTGCCAGCCGGCGGTCGGCGAGACGGTTCCGCAGCCGCGTCAGCTGGATGTCCACGATCGCCCGCAGGTCGTCACCGCGCAGCGCGGCGAAGACCACGATGTCGTCGAGCCGGTTGAGGAACTCCGGCTTGAAGTGCGAGCGGACCACCGCGAGGACGCCCTCCCGCCGCTGCTCCTCGGCCAGCGTCAGGTCGCCGATGACCGAGGACCCGAGGTTGGAGGTGAGGATCAGGATGGCGTTGCGGAAGTCCACCGTGCGGCCCTGACCGTCGGTGAGCCGGCCGTCGTCGAGCACCTGGAGCAGGATGTCGAAGACGTCCGGGTGGGCCTTCTCGACCTCGTCCAGCAGGATCACCGAGTACGGCCGGCGACGCACCGCCTCGGTGAGCTGGCCGCCCTCCTCGTAGCCGACGTAGCCGGGCGGGGCACCGACCAGCCGGGCGACGGAGTGCTTCTCGCCGTACTCGCTCATGTCGATGCGGACCATGGCCCGCTCGTCGTCGAAGAGGAACTCGGCGAGGGCCTTGGCCAGCTCGGTCTTGCCGACGCCGGTCGGGCCGAGGAAGAGGAAACTGCCGGTCGGGCGGTCGGGGTCGGCGACCCCGGCCCGGGCGCGGCGGACCGCGTCGGCGACCGCGCCGACCGCCTCGGCCTGGCCGACCACGCGGGCGGCCAGCGACTCCTCCATCCGCAGCAGCTTGGCGGTCTCGCCCTCCAGCAGCCGGCCGGCGGGGATGCCCGTCCAGGAGGCGACCACGGCGGCGATGTCGTCCGCGCCGACCTCCTCCTTGAGCATCGCGCCGTCGGCCTGGAGCCGGGCCAGCTCCTCCTCGGCCTGCTTCAGCTCGGCCTTCAGGGCGGGGATCCGGCCGTAGCGCAGCTCGGCGGCGCGCTCCAGCTCGCCGTCGCGCTCGGCCCGCTCGGCCTCGCCGCCGAGCCGCTCCAGCTCCTCCTTGGCGGTGGAGAGCTTGGTGATGTGGCTCTTCTCCAACTGCCAGCGCTCCGACAGGGCGGTGAGCTGCTCGCGCTTGTCGGCCAGCTCCTTGCGCAGCCGCTCCAGGCGCTCGGCGGAGGCGGCGTCCGGCTCCTTGGCCAGCGCCATCTCCTCGATCTCCAGCCGGCGCACCGCCCGCTCGATCTCGTCCACCTCGACCGGCCGGGAGTCGATCTCCATGCGCAGCCGGGACGCGGACTCGTCGACCAGGTCGATCGCCTTGTCGGGCAGGAAGCGGTCGGTGATGTAGCGGTCGGAGAGGGCGGCGGCGGCGACCAGGGCGGCGTCGGTGATGCGTACGCCGTGGTGCACCTCGTAGCGCTCCTTGAGCCCGCGCAGGATGCCGATGGTGTCCTCGATGGTCGGCTCGCCGACCAGCACTGGCTGGAAGCGGCGCTCCAGGGCGGGGTCCTTCTCGATGTGCTCGCGGTACTCGTCGAGCGTGGTCGCGCCGACCATCCGCAGCTCGCCGCGCGCCAGCATCGGCTTGAGCATGTTGCCGGCGTCCATCGAGCCCTCGCCCTTGCCGGCGCCGACGACGGTGTGCAGCTCGTCGAGGAAGGTGATGACCTGCCCGTCGGAGTTCTTGATCTCCTCCAGGACCGACTTCAGCCGCTCCTCGAACTGGCCCCGGTACGACGCGCCGGCGACCATCGCGCCCAGGTCGAGCGAGACGAGCTTCTTGTCCCGCAGCGACTCGGGCACGTCGCCGGCCACGATCCGCTGGGCCAGGCCCTCCACGATCGCGGTCTTGCCGACGCCGGGCTCGCCGATCAGCACCGGGTTGTTCTTGGTCCGCCGGGACAGCACCTGGATCACCCGGCGGATCTCCGAGTCCCGGCCGATGACCGGGTCGATCTTGCCGTCGCGGGCGCTGGCGGTGAGGTCGACGCCGTACTTGGCCAGGGCCTGGTAGGTCTGCTCGGGGTCGGCGGTGGTGACCCGCCGGTCCCCGCCGCGCACGGTGGGGAAGGCCGCCACCAGGTTCTCCTCGGTGGCGCCGGCGTTCTTCAGCGCGACGGAGACCGCGCCGCCCACGCGGGCCAGGCCGGCGAGCAGGTGCTCGGTGGAGGTGTACTCGTCGCCGAGCGGGCGCGCGATCTGCTCGGCCGCCCCGATGGCGTTGACGAACTCCCGGGCCAGGGTCGGCTCGGCGATGCTGGAGCCGCGCGCGGCGGGCAGGGCGTCGACCGAGCGCTGGGCGACCCGGCGCAGCTCGGCGGGGTCGGCACCGACGGCGCGCAGCAGGCCGGCGGCCGTCGAACCGTCGGTGTCCAGCAGCGCCAGCAGCAGGTGCCAGGGCTCCACGGTGGCGTGACCGCGCTGGTTCGCCATCGCGACGGCACCGGTGATGGTCTCGCGGCTCTTGGTGGTGAGTCGTTCCGTGTTCATGGGCTCCCCCGGATCGGCGTGTCCACTGGGAAGGACACAACCAGAGTTGAGCCTATTCCGCTCAACCCTGGCCGCGTGAGCTGGATCACTCAGGTCGACGCCAGCGCCCGAACTCGCCCGGCACGGGCGGCGGGCCGGGCAGCGGGGGATCGGTCGCGGTCAGCCCCGCCAGCAGCAACGCGAGCTGCCGGCGGCGCAGCTGCCCGGTGCGCTCCGGGTCCGGTACGCGGATCGCGGCGCACCCCTCCAACAACAGCGCGACGTCGTGGACCACCACGTCGGGGCGGAGCCGCCCGGTGGCGTGCGCCCGCCCGACCAGCGCCTCGGCCAGCTCGCCGGCGCGGGCGGCGTCCCGCCCCATCTCCTCGGTCGGCGTGAAGGTGCCGGCGAGGCGCACGGTCAGCGAGTGCACGTCGGCGTCCACGAGCCGCTCCAGGAAGCCGGCGAGGGCCGACCAGGCGTCCGGCTCCGCCAGCGCCTCCTCGGCCTCGGCGACGTACCGGCGCAGCCCGTCGTGGCACAGTCGCCGCAACAGGTCCTCCTTGCCCGCGTACCGCCGGTAGAGGGCGCTGATGCCGACGCCGGCGCGTTCGGCGACGGCGGCGATCGGCGCCCGCGGATCGTCGAGGAAGACGGCGCGGGCCGCGTCGAGGATGACTTCGTCGTTGCGGGCGGCCTGGGCGCGGCGGCCCGCGAGCGGGCTTCGGGTCGGGTTCGGCATGTCGTCGAGGATAACAGTGGAACGGATCGTTCCGCTCTGCTACAGTGAAACGGAACGAAACATTCTGTTCCGAAGGAGTCACCATGACGGACCACGCCATCCGCCCGTACCGCGTCGAGATCCCGCAGGCCAAGCTCGACGACCTGGCGGACCGGCTGCGCCGGACGCTGTGGCCCACGGACGCGGCCGGCGTGGACGCGTCGTACGGCGTCACCAGCGAGCGGGTCCGGGCGCTGGCCGCCTACTGGCTCGACGGGTTCGACTGGCGGGCGGTGGAGGCGCGGCTCAACAGCCACCCGCAGTTCGTCACCGAGATCGACGGCGAGCAGATCCACTTCCTGCACGTCCGCTCCTCGCGGGCGGACGCCGTCCCGCTGATCCTCACCCACGGCTGGCCCGGGACGGTGGTCGAGTTCCTCGACCTGATCGCCCCGCTCACCGAGCCCGAGGACCCGGCGGCGCCCGCGTTCCACCTGGTCGTGCCGTCGCTGCCGGGCTTCGGGTTCTCCGGGCCGACGCGCGGCACCGGCTGGGGCTGCCACCGCACCGCCCGCGCCTGGGTGGAGCTGATGGACCGCCTCGGCTACGAGCGGTACGGCGCCGTCGGCAACGACGCGGGCTCGATGATCTCGCCGGAGATGGGCCGGATCGCCCCGGAGCGGGTGCTCGGCGTGCACGTCACCCAGCTCTTCTCGATGCCCACGGGCGACCCGGCCGAGTTCGCCGGCCTCTCCGAGGACGACCAGGCGGCGCTCAAGCACCTCCAGTGGTTCTACGAGAACATGTTCTCGTTCAACGTCCTGCTCAGCCAGCAGCCGCAGACCCTGGCGTACGCGCTGTGCGACTCCCCGGTCGGGCTGCTCGCCTGGAACGCCCAGCTCCTCGGGGAGAGCCTCGACTTCGACTTCGTCCTGGCCAACGTGGCGATCTACTGGCTCACCGGCACGGCCGGCTCCGCGCTGCGGTTCTACTACGAGGACGCCCACGCCCCCCGGCAGCCGAGCGAGCCCACCACCGTCCCGATCGGGGTGGCCATGTTCGCCGGTGACTTCCAGTCGATCCGGCGCTTCGCCGACCGGGACCACGGCAACATCGTCAGCTGGAACTCGTACGACCCGGGCCTGCCGACCGGCGGCCCCCGCGACGCCGCCGGGCACTACGCCGCCCACCAGGCGACGGACCTACTGGTCACCGACGTCCGGGGCTTCTTCGCCGGCCTGAGCTGACGCCGCCCCGCCCCTGATGCCCGCCCCGCCACCGGGGCGGGCATCGGCGTCCGGGCGTCCCGCTCGCCGGTCGACGTGGAGCCTGGGCGGGCGACGCGCGACGAGGACCCGGCCCGACCCGACGACGCGACGGTTTCGCCACGCTCCGTGATCGAGGCCGACATTGGCACGCAGGAACTACAGCGCCGCCCCGCCGCCGGCGGCCCGGGAGTTCTGCCAGGTGACCGGGTTTCGGCGGGTCGTCGGGTAACAGATCATCGCCATCGCCGCGTTGACCGCCCGCGCCAATTCGCCGGATCATTTTCGCGCGGCTCGACGCTAATGGCGCTCACCGTCCGTCAACGGCGTTGACCCATCGATAATCGCCGACTAATTTTCTGCTCGACGGAAGCGCCTGAGGCTTCCGCGACGAGAATGCGGGGAAATCGAAAATGGCAGTTTCGCCAAAGGTCAAGGCGTCCCTCGTGACTGCGGCCGCCGTCGGACTCGCGTTGGCGGCGACGCCGGCGAACGCGCTGGCGGCACCCAAGGCCGGCGGAGAGACGGCGACCGCGACGTCCACCACCGCGGCGACGAGCTCGTGCGGGACCGGCCGCGTCGAGTCCATCGCCAACAACCTCCCCATCCGCGCCTGGGCCTCCCACAGCGCGCCCGTCATCACCTGGGCGCAGAAGGGCTACCAGTACAACTGCGATCAGTTCGACCCCTACACGCTCGGCGACCGGTACACCGCCTGCGGCGTGAGCAATGCCAATGGCTGGCTCTGGATCGCCTTCAACGACGGAACCTGGGGGGTCGCCTACATGACCTGCCTCAAGGACGTGTAGGGCATTCTCGCGACTGACCGAAAACGCGACTGACGGCGGGCTGTCTCCGGCGACCAACAGGGTGGTCGGAGACAGTCCGCAACCAGAACACCAACCTTTACTGCGCTCGAGCAATTGCCTTACAACAGATTCGAGCAGGCCCCACCAGCTCGTTGAGCAGGCACAATCGGAATAAGCCACAGTTCCCGCCCGAAGCAGCCCGTACGGGGATGATTCCGCACCAAGATCCCGCGCTGCGGGCAGGCGGTAGCCTTGTTCACGTGCGCGTACGTGTCGAACAGACCGCCCTGCCTGGCATCGGAGTCCGTCACGATCTGTTGACGGAGTCCGGTCGCCGCCTCGGCGTGGTCTCCCACCGCAATGGCCGCCGTGACCTCGTCCTGTACGACCCGGACGATCCCGACTCATGTCAGCACGACATACCGCTGACCGACGACGAGGCGGAGGCGCTCGCCGACATCCTCGGCGCGTCCCTGATGCTCGGCCAGTTGTCCGGGCTCCGGGAGCAGGCCGCCGGGCTGCTCACCGAGCAGATCGCCATTCCGGCCGGCTCGAAGTACGTCAACCGGAAGCTCGGGGACACGCAGGCACGTTCCCGCACGGGCGCCTCCATCGTGGCGGTCCTGCGTCACGGCGAGGTGAACGTCTCGCCGGAGCCCTCCTTCCGCTTCGCCGCCGGTGACGTGGTCGTCGTGGTCGGGACCCGCAAGGGGCTCGACGGAGTGACCGCCATCCTTGCCGACAGCGACCCGGACGGCTGAGGCGCGGATGCACGAAACGACAACGCTGCTCGTCGAAGTCGGCGCACTGCTCTTCCTGCTCGGTCTCCTCGGCCGGCTGAGCCGTCGCATCGGTCTC
>NZ_JBSGDY010000025.1:0-49509 GCF_053602615.1 Micromonospora sp. NPDC004336 | reverse complement strand
GGGGGGGCGGCGGGGGGGCGGGGCCGGGGGGGGGGGGGCCCCCCCGCGGCGGGGGGGGCGCCGGCCCCCCCCCCGGCGGGGGCGGGGCCGCCCCCCCCCCCGGGCCCCCCCCCCCCCGGCGCGACCCTCGGCGGCTACGCCCTGCCGTACGCGGCGGCGGCGGGCGCCCTGGCGGTCGGCTCCGGCGACCCGGTCGGGCCGGTGCCCGGGCTGCGCTGGGTGGGCGCGCCCGAGCTGCTGGCCGGCGCGGTGGCGCTGCTGCTGGTCTCGGTGCTCGGGCTGGCCGGCGTCGCCACCCGGCTACGGGTCTTCGTGGCCGGCGCCACCGTCGGGGCGGTCGGCGCGCTCACGGCGCTCCTGGCGCTGCCGCTCGGCCCGGCCGGCACGGCGGCGGTGCTGCTCTGCGTGCTGGTCTTCGCCGTGGGGGCGATCCCGCTGCTGGCGATCCGGCTCGGGAAGGTGCCGCTGCCCCCGATCACGCTGCCGACCGGCGAGCCGGGCAGCGCCGACCGCGCCCGGGACCTGCCCGACCGGGACCGCGTCTACGCGGCGGTGGCCCGCACCGAGGAGTCGCTCACCGGGATGCTGCTCGGCCACGCGGTGCTGACGGTCGGCGCCGCGCTGGTGCTCGGCCTCGCCGGCGGGGTCGCCGGCCGGCTGCTGGTGGCGGTCGCCGCGGCCGTGCTGCTGCTGCGCTCCCGGCTGTTCGTGGCGCTGCGCCACCGGGTGCCGACCGTGGCGGCCGGCCTCGCCGGGTACGCCGTCCTCGGCGCGGTCCTCGCGGCCGGCTCCGGCCCGGCCGGCCGGCTCGCGCTGGTCGTCGGCGGGCTGGCGCTGGCCCTCGTGGCGGTGGCCGCCGGCACCACGTACGCCCGCCGGCCAGTCTCCCCGTACGTCGGTCGGGTCGCCGACCTGGCCGACACCGCCCTGGTGGTCTCCGTGGTGCCGGTCGCCTGCGCGGTGCTCGACCTGTACGAACGGGCCCGCGGGCTGCTCGGCTGAGCGGCCCGCGGGCCCGTTCGACGTCGGTGCCGGGTCAGTGCGTGGACTCGCCGCGCTCCTCGGCCTCCTTGGCGCGCCGGTACGACGCCACGATCTCCGCCTCGGCCTCCTGCCGGCCGACCCAGGTGGCGCCCTCGACCGACTTGCCCGGCTCGAGGTCCTTGTAGACCTCGAAGAAGTGCTGGATCTCCAGCCGGTCGAACTCGCCGAGGTGGTGGATGTCGCGCAGGTGCTCCTGGCGCGGGTCCTCGTAGGGCACGCAGAGGACCTTGTCGTCGCCGCCCTTCTCGTCCGTCATCCGGAACATGCCGATGGTGCGGCACCGGATCAGGCAGCCGGGGAACGTCGGCTCGGGGACCAGCACGAGCGCGTCCAGCGGGTCGCCGTCCTCGCCCAGGGTGCCCTCGATGAAGCCGTAGTCCGCCGGGTACTGCGTGGAGGTGAAGAGCGTGCGGTCCAGCCGGATCCGGCCGGTCGCGTGGTCGACCTCGTACTTGTTGCGGTGGCCCTTGGGGATCTCAACCGTCACGTCGAAATCCATCTGCACGCTCCCTCGTTTGCCCACGCTGGCTAACGGAACCAGCGGCACGCCGCTCCCGCCGAGGTGAATGGTCCCTCGCGGGCTCCGGCCGCCGCATAGTGTTCGGACCGAAGTAGTGTCACCCAAGCAGTTTTCACGGGGGGAGGAGGGGGTCGTGGGGAGGGAAGATTCACACTACCGCCCGGAGGCCGGTACTGGACGAGGTACCGGGCGACCTGCTCCGGGCGGTGCCGCCGGGCGCTTCCGGGTGCCCGACGCCCACCCGCCCCGCACGCCCGCGCCGGCCGGCGACCCCGGCCACGGGTACGGCCCGCCCCCCGACCGCTCGGCAGCCCACCGGGACGCCCCGCCGCCCTGGCGTCCGCCGGCCGCCGCCGGCCACGCCGCTCCGCCCGGCGGAAGCGGCCACCCCGGCTACGGGCCGGCGCCCGGTCACGGCGGCCAACCGCGGTTCGGGTCCGGCCACGGACCGGCGTCCGGGCACGGCGGCCACTCCGAGTTCGCGCCCGGCACGGGCGGCCACCCCGGAACCGGACACGGCCACGGCGGTCCGGGCGTGACGGGCCACGGCGGTCCGGCTCCGGCCGGCCAGGCGCCGCGTCCCGAGGGGACCGACCTCTGGGCCGCCGCCGCGGCGCGGCCCGCCGGCGGGCCGCCCGACCGGGGCGCTCCGCCCCCGGCCGCACCCCCCGAGCCCGGCCCGCGCCGCCGCCGGGTCCTGCCCGTCGCGCTGGCCGCGGCGCTCGTGCTCGTACTGGCCCTCGTCGGGGTCGCCGTGGTCCGGCCGGGACCGGTCGCCGACTGGCTGGGCGACGAGCCGGCCGACCGGAAGACCGCGCAGGCGGCGGAGCCGGCGCCCGTGGCGGTGCTGGCGGGCGCGGACCCGAACGCCCCACGGCCCACCCCCGAGGGCGTACGCGCCGCGCTCGAACCGTTGTTGGGGCAGGAGGTCCTCGGCAGCCGGGTGAACATCTCGGTGGTCGACGCCGGCACCGGCGACCCCCTCTACGCCCGGGGCGGGGACGACCCCACCGTGCCCGCCTCGGTGACCAAGCTGGTGACCGCGGTGACGGTGCTGGCGGCGCGCGGTCCCACGTACCGCATCCCGACGCGGGCGGTCGCCGGCGCGAGTCCGGGTGAGGTGGTGATCGTCGGCGGCGGCGACCCCACCCTGGCGGTCGACAAGCAGGGCTTCTACCCGGGGGCCGCGCGCCTGGACGACCTGGCCGCACAGGTGCGCAAGGCGCTCGGCAGCACGAAGCCGACGAAGGTGACAGTCGACGGGTCGCTCTACTCCGGGCCGGTCCACGAGCCGGGTTGGGACGAGGACATCCCCACCGACGGCTACGGCAGCGCGATCACCGCGCTGATGACCGACGCCGCCCGCACCGACGTGCCGCGCGCCAAGCGGGACGACGCGAACGGCAACCACGCGGCCCAGCGGGCCCGGGAGCCCGACCTCGCGGCCGGCCGCTCGTTCGCCCGCCTGCTGGGCGTGCCGACCGACGCGGTGAAGCGCGGCAAGGCTCCCGCCGCGGGCGACGCCACGACGGGCGTGCCCGGGCCGGGCGCCGAGCTGGGCAAGGTGGAGTCGCTGCCCCTGAACCGGATGGTCGACGTCATGATCAGTGACAGCGACAACGTGATCGCCGAGGCGCTGGCCCGACAGGTGGCGCTGGCCCGCAACCAGCCGGCCTCGTTCGAGGGCGGTGCGGCCGCCATGGACGCGGTGGTCGCCGAGCTCGGGCTGCCGGCCGACGAGATCGACCTCGCCGACGCCAGCGGGCTCTCCCGGAACAACCGCATCAGCCCGTCCCTGCTGACCGACCTGATCGTCCTCGCCGGCAACGGCAGCCGACCGGAACTCGCCGTCATGTTCGGCGGGCTGCCCGTGGCCGGCTGGTCCGGCACCCTGGTCGACCGGTACGACACGGTGGGGAAGGCCGGTGCCGGTGTGGTGCGCGCGAAGACGGGCACCCTGACCGGGGTGCACGCCCTCGCTGGCGTGGTCACCACCGCCGACGGTCGGCTGCTCAGCTTCGCCGTGCTCACCGACCGGGTGCCGCACGTCGCCTCCGACGGCCCCCGCCAGGCCCTCGACCGGATCGCCGCCGCGCTGGCCGCCTGCGGCTGCGGCTGACCCGCCAGCGGCCCGCCGGGCCGGGGCCTGCGGGCCGGGCACGCCCGGCTCCGCCGACCAGCCCCATGGCCCGCCGGACCGGACGTCGACGGCCGCCGGGCACGGCCGGCCCCGCAGGCCCGCCAGCGGCCCGCCCGGCCGGGGCGCGGCTCCGGCCGGGGAAGGGCCGCTCTCGCGCGCCCGGCCGGGGTGTCCCGGCGCGGGTACGGTGGGTGCATGGCGCAGTTCGTGGACTGGGATCTGGCCGCCGCTACCGCGGGGGCGCTGGGCAAGTCGGGCCCCCGGGTGTCGTACGCCGAGGCCACCGACGTGGTCAGTGACCTGCGGCGGCTGACCGACGAGGCGGCGGGGCACGTCGCCGACTACACGGGCCTGCGCTCGCAGGTGGCGCACCCGCCCGTGCGGGTGGTGGACCGGCGCGACTGGGCGGCCACCAACATCGCCGGGCTGCGCGAGGTGATCACCCCGCTGGTCGGCCGGCTCACCAGGGACAAGCAGCCCGGCCCGCTCACCGAGGCGATCGGCTCCCGGGTGACCGGCGTGCAGGCCGGCACCGTCCTGGCCTACCTCTCCGGCCGGGTGCTCGGCCAGTACGAGGTGTTCTCGGCCGATCCGGGGCAGTTGCTGCTGGTCGCGCCGAACATCGTCGAGGTGGAGCGGAAGCTGGAGGCCGATCCCCGCGACTTCCGGCTCTGGGTGTGCCTGCACGAGGTGACCCACCGCACGCAGTTCACCGCCGTGCCGTGGATGCGGGCCTACTTCCTCAGCGAGGTGCAGGCCTTCGTGGACGCGTCGTCGAGCGGCGGCGAGCACCTGCTGGAGCGGCTGCGCCGCGGCGTGGCCACCCTCTCCGACGCGATCAAGGATCCGGAGAGCCGCACCAGCGTGCTGGACATCGTGCAGACCCCGGGGCAGCGGGCCGTGCTGGACCGGCTCACCGCGCTCATGACCCTTCTGGAGGGGCACGCCGAGTTCGTGATGGACGGCGTCGGCCCCGAGGTGATCCCGAGCGTCGAGCGGATCCGGGCGTCCTTCAACCGGCGCCGCGAGGCCGGCAACCCGCTGGAGAAGGCCATCCGCCGGCTGCTCGGCGTGGAGGTCAAGATGCGCCAGTACGCCGAGGGCCGCAAGTTCGTGCACGGGGTGGTCGACCGCGTCGGCATGGACGGCTTCAACAAGATCTTCGGTTCGCCGCTGACCCTGCCCCGCCTGGAGGAGCTCGGCGACCCGGACGCCTGGGTGGCCCGGGTGCACGGGCCGGTCGGCCCGGCGCAGGCCGTCGGCTGACCGCAGGCCCGTGCCCGCGCTCGCTCCACCGGTGGCCGCGATCCGGGTTGCGGTCCGCCGCGCCCTGGCCGACCTGCCCCCCGGCGGCCCGGTGCTGGTCGCCTGCTCGGGCGGCGCCGACTCCCTCGCGCTGGCCGCCGCCACCGCGTTCGTGGCGCCCCGGCTGGGTCGCGCCGCCGGCCTGGTGACGGTCGACCACGGCCTCCAGGAGGGCTCGGCGCGGCGGGCCGCGGCGGTGGTGGCGTGGGCCCGCGAGACCGGCCTGGCGCCGGTCGAGTCGGTCCGGGTCGACGTGTCGGGGCGGCCGGGCGGGCCCGAGGCGGCCGCCCGCGAGGCCCGCTACCGGGCGCTCGCCGACGTGGCCGGCCGGTGCGGGGCGACCGCGCTGCTCACGGGGCACACCCGCGACGACCAGGCGGAGACGGTGCTGCTCGCCCTCGCCCGGGGCGCGGGCCCGCGCGGCCTGGCCGGCATGCCCGCCCGGCGGGACCTCGACGGGGTGCCGCTGCTGCGCCCGCTGCTGGAGATCGGTCGGGAGCAGACCCGCACGGCCTGCGCGGTGCTGGGGCTGAGCCCCTGGGACGACCCGCACAACACCGACGCCTCGTACGCCCGGGCCCGGGTCCGGTCCGACGTGCTGCCCGCGCTGGTCCGCGCGCTCGGGCCGGGCGTGCTGGACAACCTGGCCCGCACGGCCCGGCTGGTCGCGGCGGACAACGCCGTCCTCGACGAGCTCGCCGCCGCCGCGCTGGCCGACGTCCGCCATCCCGACGGCGGGCTGGCGGTGCGGGCGCTGGCCGCCCTGTCGCCCGCGGTGCGCGGCCGGGTGCTGCACGCCTGGGCCCGGGAGCTGGGCGCCGCGCCGGCCGCCCTGTCGCACCGGCACGTGACCGCGCTGGACACCCTGGTCACCGCGTGGCGGGGGCAGGGGGCCGCCCACCTGCCCGGTGGCCTGCGGGTGGTCCGCCGCGACGGCCGCCTCACCACCGTCGTTCCCCACTGACCGCTCCCGGCCCGCCCGGCTCCCGGCGCCGGCGCGCGGGGACCCGGCGGCGGTGGGGGGCCTCCGGGGGGCAACGGGAGCCGCCGGGAGGCGGTAGACATGGCGGATGGCGTACCCCCGACAGCCGCTCTTCGCGCCGCACGGCGCGGTGGCGACGAGCCAGCCGCTGGCGGCGGCGGCCGGCCTGGCGGTGTTGCGGCGCGGCGGCAACGCCGTCGACGCCGCCCTGGCCACCGCGATCACCCTCACCGTGGTGCAGCCCCCGTCCAACGACATCGGCGGCGACCTGTTCGCGATCGTCTGGGACGGCGGGCGGCTGCACGGCCTCAACGCCTCCGGCCGGTCCCCGGCGGCGCTGACCCGCGAGCGGGTGCTCGCCGCGACCGGCGGGCGCGGCGCGGCCCCGGTCGAGGCGCTCGGCGGGGCGCAGTCGGCGGGGCCGGCGATGCCGGCGCGGGGCTGGCTGCCGGTGACCGTGCCCGGCGCGCCGGCCGGCTGGCGGGACCTGCACGACCGGTTCGGCTCGCTGCCCTTCGCGGAGCTCTTCGCCGACGCGGTCGGGTACGCCGAGCACGGCTACCCGGTCTCCACCGGCGCGGCGGCGACCTGGTCCCGGGCGTTGGCCGCGCACGCCGGCCTGACCGGCGAGGAGTACGCCGAGTTCGGCCGGGTGTTCGCCCCCGGCGGCCGGGCGCCCCGGGCGGGGCAGCGGTGGCGCAATCCGGACGCGGCGCGGACCCTGCGGCGGATCGCGGAGACCGGGGCGGAGGACTTCTACACCGGCGGCATCGCCGAGGCCCTCGACGCGTACTCGGCCCGCACCGGCGGGCTCCTCACCGGCGACGACCTGGCCCGGCACACCTCCTCCTGGGTGACCCCGGTGTCCGCGCGCTACCGGGGCCACGACGTGTGGGAGCTGCCGCCCAACGGGCAGGGCCTGGCGGCGCTGCTGGCCCTGCGCATCCTGGACGGGTCGGAGCTGGCGGCGCTGCCCCTCGCCGAGCGGCTGCACCGGCAGATCGAGGCGGTGAAGCTCGGCTTCGCCGACGCGCACGCCCACGTCGCCGACCCGGAGCGGGTGCCGGTGCCGACGGAGGCGCTGCTCTCGCCCGGGTACGCCGCGTCCCGGCGCGCGCTGATCACCGACCGGGCCGGTACGCCGACCGCCGGCGACCCGGAGCGCGGGGGCACGGTCTACCTGTGCACCGCCGATGCCAGCGGCATGATGGTCAGCCTGATCCAGTCGACCTACCTGGCCTTCGGCTCGCACGTGGTGCTGCCCGGGCACGGCTTCGCGCTGCAGAACCGGGGGCTGGGGTTCCGCCTCGACCCGGCGCACCCGAACGTCGTCGGGCCGGGGAAGTGGCCGTTCCACACGATCATCCCGGGCTTCCTGACCCGCGACGGCCGGCCCGTCGGGCCGTTCGGCGTGATGGGCGGGCACATGCAGCCGCAGGGGCACGTGCAGCTCGTCTCGGCGACCCTCGACGGCGGGCTCGACCCGCAGGCCGCGCTGGACGCGCCGCGCTGGTACTGGCACGCCGGGCGGTCCGTGCTGGTGGAGCCGGAGCTGGTCGACACCGCCGAGGGCCGGGCGGCCGTCGCCGAGCTGCGGGCCCGGGGCCACGAGGTCGCCGTCGCGGCGGAGCCGGCGGTCTTCGGGTACGGGCAGGCGATCTGGCGGCTGCCGGAGGGTGGCTACGTCGGCGGCTCCGAGTCCCGGGTCGACGGCGGCATGGGCGGCTGGTGACCGGCCGGGCTGCCCTGCGGTAGGCCGGCGGTGGGCTCGGAGAGGCCGGGTGGCGGGCCTGGCCGGCCCGGCCCGGGCGGGCCGGCGTCAGGGCGGGGCGCGGGCGGGCCGGTGTCAGGGCGGGCGGCGGGCCCGGGCCGGGCGTCAGGCCCCGACGCGGTCGCGGAAGGTGGTCCGGTAGGTCAGCGGCGTGGCGCCGACCCGGCGGACGAAGTGGTGTCGCAGCGCGGCCGCGTCGCCGAAGCCGGCCCGGTCGGCGACGGCCTCCACGCTGAGCCGGGTCTCCTCCAGCAGCCGGCGGGCCAGCAGCACCCGCTGGTTGGTCAGCCAGTGGTGCGGCGTGGTGCCGGTCTCGGCCCGGAACCGCCGGGCGAAGGTGCGCGGGGTCATGCCGGCCCGCTCGGCCAGCTCGTCGACGGTCACCGGCTGGTCGAGGTGCCCCATCAGCCACTCCAGCACCGGCTCCAGGGTGGGCGCCTCGGGGGTCTCGGGGATGGGCGCCTCGACGTACTGGGACTGCCCGCCGTCGCGGTGCGGGGGGACGACCATCCGCCGGGCCAGCCGGGTGGCCGTCGCCGAGCCGTGCTCCTGGCGGATCAGGTGCAGGCAGGCGTCGATGCCGGCCGCCGTGCCGGCGCTGGTGAGCAGGCGGCCGTCCTGGACGTAGAGCGAGTTGCACCGGACCTTCGCGGTGGGGTGACGGCGTTGCAGCTCGTCGACGTGTATCCAGTGAGTGGTGCACTCCCGGCCGTCGAGCAGCCCGGCCTCGCCCAGCACGAACGCCCCGGAGCAGACGCTCAGCACGTGCGCCCCGCGGTCGGCCGCCCGGCGCAGCGCGTCGAGCACCCGGTCAGGGACGGTGGCGTCCTGCTCGTGGGCCGGCACGGCGACCAGGTCCGCCTCCTCGACCGGACCCAGGTCGTCGTGCGGGGTCAGGTGGAAGCCCGACTTGGTGCGTACGGGCGCGCCGTCGGGGCTGCACACGTCGAACCGGTAGCCGGGGAACCCGTCGGCGGTGCGGTCGGTGCCGAAGACCTCCGCGAGGACGCCCAGCTCGAACGCGGTGACGCCCTCCATGGCGATGACGGCGACCGACCTCAGCATGTGACGAGGGTAACCCGGGGGTTGGCAGGAAATCGAGGGGGAGTGGCATTCCTGCCACTGTCCGGGCGGTGTCGCCCGGCGCAGACTGGTTCCAGTCCGGTGCGCACCGGCGGCGAAACCCACACCATTCGTGCGAAAGCGAGCGCCGCCATGGAGTTCCTGTTTCTGCTGCTCTTCGTCGCCCTCCTCGCGGTGGCCTCGGTCGCCGGCCTCACCGCCGACAGCCGGGACTCCGCCGACTGGAAGGCGACCGACGACGGCCGCCGCTGGCGGTCGCGTACCAGCTGAGGTGATTGGCCGCCTTCGCGGAGTTCATCCCGGGCGGGACCGCTCCAAAAGGGGCGGCCCCGCCGACGGAGGCCGTCGGGCGTACGGCAGGCTAGGAGTCATGGCTGACGGCTCCTGGTACGACGCCGACATCGACCACGTGATCATCTCCGAGGCGCAGATCCGCGAGAAGACCGCGGAACTCGCCAAGCAGGTCTCGGCGGACTACGCCGACGTCGATGACGGGCTCCTGCTGGTCTGCGTGCTCAAGGGCGCGGTGATGTTCATGGCCGACTTCGCCCGGGCGCTGGGCCGCAACGGGCCGCCCGCCGAGCTGGAGTTCATGGCCGTCTCCTCCTACGGCCAGGGCACGACCTCCTCCGGCGTGGTCCGCATCCTCAAGGACCTGGACCGGGACATCGCCGGCCGGCACGTGGTCGTGGTCGAGGACATCGTCGACTCCGGCCTGACCCTCTCCTGGCTGCTGCGCTACCTGGAGTCCCGCTCGGCGGCCAGCGTCGAGGTCGTCGCGCTGTTCCGCAAGCCGGACGCCGTCAAGGTGCCGGTGCCGGTCAAGTACGTCGGCTTCGACATCCCCACCGAGTTCGTCGTCGGCTACGGCCTCGACTTCGGCGAGCGCTACCGCGAGCTGCCGTACGTCGGGGTGCTCAAGCCCGAGGTCTACGCCCGGGCCTGAGTCGCCCCCGCATCGGCTTCCATCGAGCGGACGTTCAGCGGGCTCTCAGTCAGTCGGACTACGGTATAGGCCGGTGGCGTGGAGGCACCCTCCACGCCCGACCCCTCGAACCGCGGGACCGGGCGGTCGGGTGGCCGGGCGCGGGGCTCGCGTCACGTCGGCTGGACCCGGTTCGCCCGACGCGCAGGTGCCGGGCTCGCGAGGTCGCCGGGCGCGCACGACGATGTTCCGTTCGTGCGCGGCTGCGGGGCTCGCAAGCTCACTCCTCGCGCGCACGGTGTACCGTCGAATGACCGCGGCGCGGCAGTTTCGTGCCTCGGGGTCGAGCCGGCCCGCAAGGCGGCTCCGGCCGCCGCCCAGGCGGCGACACCATCAGACGGTCAGGACGTCGATCAGGAGGATGCGGGCGCCTCGGCGCTCGACAACAGCATGGAACGTACGCGTTTCTTCCGCCGACCGGTGGTCTGGATCATCCTGGTCATCCTCGGCGCCGTTGTGCTCAGTCAACTGTTCACCGCTGGTCCCAGCTACCACCGGGTGGACACTTCCGTTGCGCTCGACCAGCTCAACACTTCCAAGATCAAGAAGGTCGTCTTCCAGGACAAGGAGCAGACGCTCCAGCTCGACCTGGCCGAGAAGACCAAGTTCGGTGACACCACCACCGACCGGATCGAGGCGCAGTTCCCCTACGAGGTCGGCGACGAGGTCTGGAACGAGGTCCTCGAGGCCAAGGCCAACAACCGGGTCACCGGCCCGGCCGACGCCAAGGTGTCGTCCGACAGCATCTGGGTGAGCCTGCTGGTCAACCTGCTTCCGATCGCCCTGCTGGTGCTCCTGCTGCTCTTCTTCATGTCGCAGATGCAGGGCGGCGGCTCCCGGGTGCTCAACTTCGGCAAGTCCAAGGCGAAGATGATCACCAAGGACACGCCGAAGACCACGTTCGCGGACGTGGCCGGCGCCGAGGAGGCCGTCGAGGAGCTGCACGAGATCAAGGACTTCCTGCAGAACCCGGCGAAGTACCAGGCCCTGGGCGCCAAGATCCCCAAGGGCGTGCTGCTCTTCGGTCCGCCCGGAACCGGTAAGACGCTGCTGGCCCGCGCGGTCGCCGGCGAGGCCGGGGTGCCGTTCTACTCGATCTCCGGCTCGGACTTCGTCGAGATGTTCGTCGGTGTCGGCGCCAGCCGGGTCCGCGACCTCTTCGAGCAGGCCAAGGCGAACGCCCCGGCGATCGTCTTCGTCGACGAGATCGACGCCGTCGGCCGGCACCGCGGCGCCGGCATGGGCGGCGGCCACGACGAGCGCGAGCAGACCCTGAACCAGCTGCTCGTCGAGATGGACGGCTTCGACACCAAGGGCGGGGTCATCCTGATCGCCGCCACCAACCGGCCGGACATCCTCGACCCGGCGCTGCTGCGCCCGGGCCGCTTCGACCGGCAGATCCCGGTGGACGCCCCCGACATGGAGGGCCGCAAGGCCATCCTGCGGGTGCACGCCAAGGGCAAGCCGTTCACCCCCGACGTCGACCTCGACTCGGTGGCCCGGCGCACCCCGGGCTTCAGCGGCGCCGACCTGGCCAACGTGATCAACGAGGCCGCGCTGCTCACCGCCCGCAAGGACCAGCGGGCGATCACCAACGACTCCCTGGAGGAGTCGATCGACCGGGTGATCGCCGGCCCGCAGCGCCGCACCCGGGTGATGAGCGACCAGGAGAAGAAGATCACCGCGTACCACGAGGGTGGGCACGCGCTGGTCGCCTGGGCGCTGCCGCACGCCGCGCCGGTGCACAAGGTGACGATCCTGTCCCGTGGCCGTTCGCTGGGCCACACCCTGGTGCTCCCCACGGAAGACAAGTACACCCAGACCCGGGCCGAGATGGTCGACACCCTGGCGTACGCGCTGGGTGGGCGGGCCGCCGAGGAACTGGTCTTCCACGAGCCGACCACCGGCGCCGGCAACGACATCGAGAAGGCCACCCAGCTGGCCCGCGCGATGATCACCCAGTACGGCATGAGCTCCAAGCTCGGCGCGATCAAGTACGGCACCAGCGGCGACGAGCCGTTCCTCGGCCGCAACATGGGCCACGAACGGGACTACTCCGACGCCGTCGCCGCCGAGATCGACGGCGAGATGCGGGCGCTGATCGAGCTGGCCCACGACGAGGCCTGGGAGATCCTGGTCGAATACCGGGACGTCCTGGACAACATCGTGCTGGAGCTGATGGAGAAGGAGACCCTCTCCACCGCCGACATGGCCCGGATCTGCGCCCGGGTGGCCAAGCGGCCGCCGATGGCGCCGTACAACGGCTTCGGCAAGCGTCAGCCCTCCACCGAGCCGCCCGTGCTCACCCCGGCCGAGAAGGAGGCGCTGAAGGTGCAGGCGCAGGCCGACGGCGCCCAGGCGACGGTCGGCGGTACCGCCTCGAGCAGCTCCTCGAACAACTCGGACGGTACGCACTGAGCACCGACGACGCGACGGCCAGCTCCCGGGACGACCGGGGGCTGGCCGTCTCCGCTACCGAGCCCGACGGCGACGACGCCCTCGACTACGTGGCCGCGCGTCTGATCAGCGGCAAGCTCACCGGTGGGCCCGTCGAGGACACCGTCGACCTCGGGCGGATCGAGAAGGCGGTCCGCGAGATCCTGATCGCCGTCGGCGAGGATCCCGACCGCGACGGTCTCCAGCAGACCCCGGCCCGGGTGGCCCGCGCGTACGCCGAGCTCTTCGCCGGCCTGCGGGTCGACCCGGCCCAGGTGCTCAGCACCACCTTCGAGGCCAACCACCAGGAACTGGTGCTCGTCCGGGACATCGACGTGATGAGCCTCTGCGAGCACCACCTGCTGCCGTTCCGGGGCAGCGCCCACATCGGCTACATCCCCGGGCCGGACGGCCGGATCACCGGGCTGTCCAAGCTGGCCCGGCTGGTCGAGGTCTTCGCCCGCCGGCCCCAGGTCCAGGAGCGGCTCACCTCCCAGATCGCCGACCTGCTCATGGAGCGGCTCGCGCCGCGCGGCGTGGTGGTGGTGCTCGAATGCGAGCACATGTGCATGGCGATGCGCGGCATCCAGAAGTCGGGCGCCCAGACGATCACCTCTGCCGTGCGGGGCACCCTGCAGAACGACGCCAAGTCGCGCGCCGAGGCGATGGCGCTGATCATCCCCCGCTGACCGACGACCGACGACCGGCCGGTCGACCCGCACCCGGGTCGGCCGGCCGTCGTGCGTCGAGCCGCCGGCCCTGCCGTAGCCGTGTGGGCCGTCGCGCGCGTCGAGCCGCCGACCCTGCCGCAGCCGTGTGGGCCGTCGCGCGCGTCGAGCCGTCGGCCCCGCCGCAGCCGTGCGGGCCGGTGCGCGGCGGTGCGCGGCGGTGCCGCTCAGCCCGCGAGCATCGCGAGCAGCAGGCCCGCGCTGACCAACACCGCCGGGACCAGGCACACCAGCGCGCCCAGCCGGGCCGTGCGGTCCACGCGGCCGCCCTCCGCAGGCGGGAAGAGCCGGCCGACGCCGAGCCAGCCCGCCGCGAACGCCACCGCCGGCATCGGCAGCCCGAGCAGCAGCGCGACCACGGTCGCCACCCCGGAACCGGTCGCCACGAACAGCGCCACCTGGACCAGCGGCACCAGCAGCGCCAGCGGCGCGTACACCAGCAGGTTGCGCGGCCGCGCCGGCAGGGCGGCCAGGCGCGGCAGGCCGCGCGCGGTCAGGGCGGCGTCGGCCGCGTCCGCGCGGCCCCGCGCGGCGCGCAGCGCGGTCAGCACCGCGGCCGGCCCGCCCGCCATCGACCGGGCCGCCTCCGTCAGCTCAGGCGGCGTCGGGACCAGCGAGATCGGCGGTACGCCCCGCTCGCGCAGCCGCGTCTCCTGCGACGCCAGCCGGGCGCGGACGGCCGCCAGCTCCTCCCGGGCAGCCTGCACCGACCGGGCCTGCTCGCCGGCGGCGGTGGCCGCGTCCCGGCGTACCCCGTCGAGCTGCCGGGCGGCGGCGAGGTACTCGGTCCACGCGGCGGCCACCGGGTCGCCGCCCGCGACGGCGCCCGACGGCGTCGCGGTCCCCGCCCGGGCCGGCGCCGCCCCGGCGGCCGCACGCTGCCGCCCCGGACCGGCCTGCGCCGTCCTGCTCCGTGCCCCGTCGCGGGTCATGCCGGCTCTCCCTCCTCGGCGAAGGGGACCAGCACGACGCCCCGCTCGCCGGGAGAGTCCCAGAGCACCGCCCGGCCGGGCCGGGGCCGCCACTCGACCGGCCGGCCGAAGACCGACGCGAGCTGCGCGCCGGGCAGGTCCACCACGGCCACCGCCGCGAGCTTGTCCACCTCGCCGTCCGGCTCCAGCAGCGCCGCGAAGGAGGGCGCCGTCCGCCAGCGGCCGAGCAGGTGCCGGCCGGCGGGCGGGCCCTCGCGCAGCAGCGCGCGCAGCCGATCCGGGGGCAACTGCTCCGGTGACGGCACGTCCAGGCCGAAGACCACCAGGTAGGCCGGCTCGGCGTCGTCCACGGCGGCGAGCAGGCCAGCGGCGTCCACCGTCTCGACCGGATGCCGCCCGCCCAGCTCGGCGGCCAGGGCGTCGACGAGCGGCCGGCAGCCCTCGTCGGGCGCGGCGAGCACGAAGCGGGCGGTCCCCGGCGGATGGTGGGCGGCGGTGCTGCGCGCCGCCGTGGCCAGGAGCCCGGCCGCCTCCGGGCCGGGGCCGAGCACAGCCAGGTTGCGGCCCGGGGCGGGCCCCAGCGGCACCGCGACAGTCGTCCGGGGCACGTCCACCGCCCGGCCCAGCAGCGCGGCGGGACCGGGCGCCCGCCCGGCCAGCGCGGCCCGGTGCCGGGGATCGTTGCGCAGCAGCGGACGGGCGTAGCCGGCGAAGACCACCGGCGGGGCGGCCCCCTCCGGGCGGGCCGACCAGAGCCGGCGCCGCAGCTCCGCCACGGTCTCGGGATGGTCCTGCGGGTCGGGGAAGCGCACCATCCGCTCGTGCCCCCGGATCGCGCCCCGGGGCCCGCCGAGCCCGCCCGCCGTGTTCACCACCGCGCTGCCCACCGGCAGCCCGGCGGCCGAGTCGTTCGTCGGCTCCAGCACCGCGCCCCCGCCGGGCAGCGCCACCCGTACCGGGAACTGCCCCAGCACCGAGTCGCGGTCCGTACGCGAGCCCAACCCCAGGTCGCCCTCGCCGGCCAGCACCAGGTGCACCCCGTACGCGCGCCCGGCGCGGGCCAGCGCGTCCAGCCGGGCGGCGACGTCCGCGGCGAGCCGGTCGCGCTCGGCGAACAGCAGCGGGAGATTGTCCAGCACGCAGACGATCCGGGGCATGGCCCGGTGCTGCCGCAGCTCGGCGAAGCGCTGCCCGCCCGCCCGGGTGCCGGCCTCCTCCCGGCGGCGCACCTCCGCCGTCAGCTCGTCGAGCAGGCTCAGCACGTATTCCCGGTCGGCGGCCAGCGCGGCCGCCCGGACCTGCGGGATCCACGAGCGGTCCCGCTCGGTCTGGAGGAACTCCACGAAGGACTCGGCGTCGGCGAGGTCCACCAGATAGAGGGTCAGCTCGTCGGGGCCGTACCGGGCCGCCAGGCCGAGCAGCGCCGAGGTGAGGAACGTGGACCGGCCCGCGCCGGAGCGGCCGCTCACCAGCCAGTGCGGCGTCAGCTCCGTGAACCCCAGCGACACCGGCCGGCCGCCCGCGTCGCCGACGGTCGTGGCGAGCCCGTCGACGGCGGTCGCCGCCCACAGCTCCCCGTCGGGCGGCGGCAGCAGATCGGTCAGGGCCAGCCGGGAACCCGCCTCCACCTGGCCGGCCAGCCGGCGGCAGACCGCGTCGACGAGCTCGGCCGGCGGATCGGCCTCGATGAAGACAGGGGAGTTCAGCCCGCCCGGAGGGTCGGCGCCGGGACCCGCGAACGACCCGCCCGGCGGATCACCCAGCAGCGCGTACGCGTTGCGGATCGCCAGCGTCGTCGCCTGCGGCAGCGGTGCCCGGTCGGCGTGCGGGCCCGCCGGGGGCCAGCCGGCCACCACGAGGTGCAGCCCCGCGGACCGGCCCTGCTCGGCCAGCGCCTCGACCCGGGCCAGGTCGGTGGGACCGGTCTGCTCCGGCAGCGCGGCGATCACCAGCAGCAGCGTCCGGTCGTGCCGGCGGCGGCCGCTCGCCCCCGGAGCCACCCACTGCTCGGCCTCGGTGAGCACGGCCCGCAGACCCGCGACGTCGACCGCCGGCGGCGGCAGCAGACCCGCGTCCGCCAGCGCCGCGAACGACGCCAGCGCCTCGCCCGTGGCGTCCACCGCGCGGACCAGCAGCGCCCCCGCCGGGGTCGCCGCCAACACCCGCAGCAGTACGGCCCGGAGCAGCCCCGCCACCCGGGGATCACGCGCGTCGGCGTCCACCGCGAGATGCCCCGCCCCGAGCAGCGGCACCAGCGCGGGAAAGCGCGCGTCGTCCAGCGGCGCCGCCGTACCGACCCGGACGAACGGGGGCGGCCCCTCGCCGGCCGGTGCGGTCGGGTCGACCGTCTCCAGGGCGGCGCCAGCCCAGCCGGGGGCGAGCACCGCCGCCGCCGACCGGAGCCGGTCCGCCAGCTCGTACTGCCGGTGCTGGTCGGCGGGGACGGGGCGGGTGTCGTCGAGGATGCCGGCGGCGGCGGACGCGGTGGCGGCGGCCCGCCGGTGCAGAGCGGCGGCGCGGTTCGTACGTGCCTTCGGACCCGTCACCGCGTCCACCCCCTCTGCCCGAGGTTGGCAACCCCTCCCCGCGCAGAGACGGTAACCCAGCCGGAGCAGCTCGTCCGGGATGCGCGGCGGCGCTGCGCCGGTGTTGTCGTGGATCTCACCAATGGGGAGTGGTCCGTCACGATCCGCTGCATCTGGGGCATTGGGTCTCCGGGCCCCAGCCGCTAGCCTCAGAGGGTGGAATCAGTGCAGCCCCCCGCCGGTTCCCAGGTCTCCCGCGTACCGGCGCAACGGCCCCCCTCCGACCACCTGGCGCCGCCGTCGACGGCGCCGGCGCCGGAGCGGCCGAAGCGGCGCACGCGCACCGTCCTGACGGTCGTCGCGAGCGTCCTCGCCGCACTCGTCCTCGGCGGCGTCACCGCCGGTTACATCCTCTACAACCGGGCAACGGCACCGGACCGCAGCGCGCCCGACGTGGTGGTGGACAACTACCTCCGCGCGTTCCTCGTGGATCGCAACGACACCCGAGCAGGCCTCTACACCTGTGAGGGAGCGGGCGAGATCGGGGAGCTTAGGGCGCTGCGTGAGGATCTGGTCGCACGCGAAAAGCGGTTTGCGACCACATTCACGATCAGTTGGGGCAGTCTGCAGGTCCAGAAACAGGGCGACAACGCCGAGATACAGGTAGACCTGATCATTTCCGCCTACGTCGACGGGATCTCGCAGAGCGATAGACAGCCCTGGCGGTTCACGACTCGGCGCGATGGCGAGTGGCGGGTCTGCGCGGGGTCCAGGCTGGCCTGACTGTCACTCGACCCAGAGCAGGTGGACCGGAACCTCCAGGGTGGTCGGTGACTGACCCCGCCAGGCCCAGCGGTACCACTCCACCTCGGGCGTCACCCGCACGCAGATGTCGCCGTCGGCACCCGAGTAGGTCTCGGTGACCGCCCGTAGGTCCCGGTGCTCGACCGACTCCACGACGTGCACCACCCGGCGGCCCGTCACGGCGTCCGCCTCGAAGACGGGGGTCGGCGCGCGGTGCGCCGGGGCGTCCAGGGAGACGAGGCGGATGCCCGCCTCCCGGTCGACCGGCGCGTCCGGCCGCCGGGTTCCCACCGTCTCCACCCAGACCCGCTCCACGGGCACCAGCGGGGCGAAGACCTCCACCTGGTCGGACTCCGCCCGGTACCACTCGTGTTCCGGGATGACCGGCACGTAGGTGCGGCTGCCCTGCACCATCCGCTCATCGGCCCGCAGGTCGCCACGCCAGCCCAGCCCGGGCAGCCCGACCAGCACCCGCCGCCCGCGTAGCTCGACCCGGCCGGTGGCCGGCACGATCGCTATCGGCCGGGGCGGCCGGGGGGCCCAGTCGGGCTGGTCGGCGAACGGGTCGGGAAGCGGCTCGCTCATGGTTCCGAGCGCCTCATGCGGCGCCCTTGAGCGGGGCGCCCCGCCTCTGCATGAACGGCACCGGGTCGGTCGCGCCCCGGCTGCTGCGGTCCGCATCCTCGTGCACCTCGAAGTGCAGGTGCGGGCCGGAGGAGTTGCCGCTGCTGCCGACCTCGCCGATGACCTCTCCAGCCTTGACGGTCTGGCCGACGGAGACTCGGGGCTTGCTCACCATGTGGCAGTAGCGGGTGATGAAACCGCCGGCGTGCAGGACGTCGACGAACCAGCCGCACCCACCCTTGTTGGGCCAACCGTCGACGTCGCAGCTGAGCCGTCCGCGATTGTCGGGGTCACAGCGGGAAACCAGGACGCGGCCGGTGGCCGCGACCCGGATCAGGGTGCCCTTCGGGGCGGCGATGTCGACCCCGTGGTGCCCAGGCCGGCTAGCCGTGCGGAAGCCCGACCCGACGCCGCCCGGGATGGGGGCCGTCCAACCCGAGGCGGCGATCTCACCGCCGGCGGCCCGGTCGCACGCCTGCTTCCCACCGACCAGCACGGTCCGGGCCGCCCCGCCGGCCAGGGCGTTGACGATCTGCGAGGCGACCTCCTCGTGCTTGGCGTAGGCGTCCGGGAAGGCGCTGATCTGCACGGCCTGGGCGGCCCGCGTCAGCGGCATCCGCTCCCAGCCGGGCACCTTGACCAGCTTCTCGTAGAACTTCCGGGCCGCGTACTCCGGCGTCATCCGCTGCGCGACGCTGCCCCAGCTCGCCCGCTGCTGGAAGAGGCCGACGGAGTCGTGGTCGGCTCCGACGCCCTCGTTGGGGAGGTCTCCCGACTCGGCGACGGTCCGGTTCGCAAGGTTGAGGAGGCGGGACTCCTGCATCGCGGTCGCCACGGCGATGACCCAGCCGCGCGGCGGGACCTTCATCTCCTGCCCCACCTTGATGATCCGGGTGGCGTTGCGGAGCTGGCGCTCACCGTACTGGGACATGCGGGGCATGCTGCCCCGAATGTCGACCCGGAAGTCCTCCTTGCAGTCCAGACTCGCCGGTGTCATCCGGTCGTCGGCGTCGCCGCCCAACTCCGTCAGGAAGAAGGCGCCGGCGCCGCCGGTGCAGCACAGCAGGGCGAACGCCGCGGTCAGCGCGACAGCCAGCGCGCCGAGCCGGAGCTGTCGAGGGCGGGGTCGGGTCTCGTCGCTCATTCCTGCTCCCAGTCCACCACGTCCACCAGCCACCGCCCGTCGGGCGCCACCAGCTCGAGGCGAAGCCGTCCCGTGTCGAGCGGGATCAGCACCTCGACGAAGTTCTCGGTCCGGGGTTGGAGCGTGACCTCGCCGGTCACCTGCGAGGCCGGCACCCCCGCCGGGTCGACGCCGGCCAGCTTCTCGGTCAGCGCCGGGGTCGACAGCGGGCGCAGCGCCTCCTGCCACTGGTCCGCCGTGATGTCCGGCTTGCCCAGCCACGCGGCGACGAAGCGCTCGGCGGTCTCCTGTGGGGTGGGCTCGCCCGGGCGGGTGACCGGGGACGGGGGAGCGCCCGTCGAAAAGGCCCCGTCGTCACCGGCGGTCGGGGCGACCGTGGTGATCGGACGGCTCGGGCGGTTGCTCAGGCCGTCCGTCGGGTCACCGGGGCCGGAGACCAGCCGGGCTGCTCCGATGACCCCGAACACCACGACGGCGAGGGCGAGCGCGATGCCCAGCCGGGACCGGAGCACCCGGGTGACGAGGAATTCGACCGCCCGACGCACCGCACTCACCGTGCCTCGGTGCGAATCCGCGGAGCCGGCCGTTCCGGCTCACGCTCTGCGGAGCCCGGACGGTAGATGACGAACGACGGGTTCTCGTCGGGCACGTCCGGCTCCGTCCAGGTGGCCGGCTGTCGGCGGCGAGGGCGGGGCGCGACGGGGCGCGGGGCCTCCCGTTCCGCGGTCTCCGGAGCGTCGGCGGCCTGCTCGCGGCCGTCGGGCCGCTGCCGTTCCTGGCCGTCGCCCGTGGAGGCGTGCGAGGGATCCTCCCGCCGGGCCTCCGGCCGCAGGGTGCTCTTCTCCGCCACGACCGCGCGGCGCCGGCCCATCGCCGGCTCAGCCGTGCCGCCGGGCTCCGCGACGTCGAGCCGGGCGGCGGTGCGCATGTCCCGGAAGAAGCGCCGGTGCCACGAGCCGGCCGAGCTGACGGCCTCGCTGCTGTCCTTGCCGCCGAGTTGGGTGATCCGCCGATAGGGACGCAGGAGCAGCCAGCCGACCACGCCGCAGAGCCAGACCAGCACCACCTGGAGCCAGCCGGGGAGCGTCGGCGTGCTCATGATGAGATCGACCGCGAAGAGATAGATCGCGGCGCCGGTGCCGAAGATGGCGATGTTGAAGACGGCGGCGACCACCGCGTTCCCGAGCCGGCGCAGCCCCGCGCTGGCCGGCCTCAGCAGGCCCACGGTGCCGAGGATCGGCGCGGCGATCACCGCCCAGCGGAAGATCAGGAAGCCCAGCAGCACCAGCAGCGAGGCGGTCAGGTCGAACATCGCGAAGAGCAGGGCGGCGAGCACCGCTATGAAGCCGGCGCCGATCCGGTCCATGTCCCGGACGCCCTGGAGGTACTCGTACGCCTCCGGGTCCTCCGTCTCGATCTGCTGTGCGACCCGGGCCCACTGCTGCTGCTTGGCCTTGATGGTGGCGGGGCGGGTGGCGGGATTCGACCGGAGCTTCGCCGCCTCCTCCCAGGAGAGCGACTTGGCGTCGTAGAGAGCCGGACCGTATTTCTTCGCCGTCTCGCTGTCGGCCGAGCCGAGCACCCCCCGTAGCCAGTTGCGATAGAGCATCGCCTCGGTCGCCGTGTCACTGGCCCGAACGGCGGGCGGCCGCTTGTCGATGCACGCATCTGGGTTGGGCAGGGCACATTTGTCTGCAGGAATGTCCTTGGAGGCCGGGCCGACGGCGTCGTGCACCACGCCGAGTGTCGTGACGAGGGTGCCGTCGGCGATGTTGGCCGACTTGACCGGCCACGCGGCGAGGGCGGTCACCGCCACCATCACCAGCAGTGCCCAGCCCGCCGTGGTCATGGCGTTGCTCATGTCCGACTGGCGGGAGCGCCAGAGCAGGTAGAGACCGACCACGCAGAGCGTGACAATGCCGAAGACGCTGAACACCTTCTGGTAGACGGCCTTGGTCGCCTGGTCCACCAGCGGGTCCGCCCAGCCCCACATCGACCGCGGATTCCAGGCGCGCTCGCGCAGCGCGTTCGACGCGCCGACGATCGCCGTGGCCATCATGAACTCGCCGTTGGCCACCGTGTTCGTGAACTTGTAGTCCGGGTGCAGCACGGCCGTCGCACAGCCGCTGTCGACGTCGTACGTGGAGTAGCTGTAGCCGGCGTATCCGTAGTCGCTGTAGAAGCCCTTCGGGCCCGGTTTCGTGGCCGATTCCGGACGCGAGGCGAACCAGCCGGCGAGGCCGGAATCCGGCGCGCTTGGGGTCGGCGCGTTCCGGCACTTCACCTCGGTCTCGGCGACCTCGTTGAGCTTGGCGACGCAGGCGCGGAAGTCGGCCTGCCACTCCTGCGTCGTGCAGAGGTCGGCTGCCGCCTGGGTCGTCAGCGGCGCCGCGGAGGCCGGCGTCGCCCCGAGGGCCGGCCAGCCGATCGTGGCCACGGCGAGTACGCCGAGCGTGAGCAGGAACGCCGCCAGCCGTGCCCGGGCCCGCGCCATGTCACGCCTCCTCCGGCAGGAGGGCCGGCAGCACCCCGGCGGCCGCGGCGATCGCGGCGGGGGTGGTGTCGAGATGGTCCAGGAGCCCGTCGACGTACGAGACGTCGACCCTGACCTTCTGCACCCGACCGTCGACGTCCCGCATCACGAACTCGCGGAAGCCGAGCCGCGCGGCCGACGTCGCATCCGCCGTCGACAGGGAGGCCAGGGTCGCCTCGTAGCCGTCGTTGACCGGAACCCGCAGCAGGCGTAGCGCCTCGGAGGCGATCTCGGCGTCCTCGGCGATCCGGCCGACGAAGACCGTGGAGACCAGGTTCTGCACGTCGAGACCGAGGATGTCGCGCGGGTTCTGCGAGGCCACCAGCGCGGCCAGGTTCCACTTGCGGGAGTCGCGGGCGAGCCGGACCAGGAAGGAACGCCCGGAGCGCCATCCCTCCATGAAGTGCGCCTCGTCCAGGCCGACGAGCTTGCGGGACGACATCGACCCGCCGTAGCAGCGGCGTACGGCCAGCCGGTGCGCGGTGTGCAGCATCGGCAGGGCGAGCGCCTCCTCGGCCGACCAGTACTCGCGCTCGATCTTCAGGTCGGGCAGCCGCAGCCCGGCCATGGTGATCACGGTGAGGGCCGCATCCGCGCCGAGCAGCCCCTCGGGTGGCCGCCCGAAGAAGAGCATGGCCAGCGGCATCTCGGCGGTGTCCAGCAGGAGGTTGGCCAGTTCCTTGCCGGCGTCGTCGTCGAGCTGGCTGAGGCAGGCGACCACGTCGTCCAGGGTGGAGGTCTCCTCCGCCGGCACCTGGCGTACGGCGTGCCGGAACAGCGTGGCGGTGGACGCCTCGCGGGCCACCTGCGGCGGCACCAGCATCATGCAGATGTCCTGCACGAGCATGCGCCGCTCGGCGCGGGCGTTGGAGACGGCGATCTCGAACTCCCGGTCGCCCGCCGCCCCGCTGCCGAACTCGCTGCGCAGCGGCGTCGGGATCAGCGAGTATGGCGCGAGGGTGCCGTGCTCGGAGCCGGTCAGGTTCAGCACCCGCGAGTACGGCCGCAGCTCGGGCATGGCGCAGAGCCGGGCGAGCGGGCCGGACGGGTCGAGCAGCGTCACCTGGACACCGCGCCGGGCCGCCAGATAGCCGAGGGCGCCGAGCAGGGTGGACTTGCCGCCGCCCGGTTCGGCGACGAAGACGGCGAGCCCGGAGCGTTCGCGTACTTCCATCGGGAAGTGCAGGTCGAGGAAGACGGGCCGGCGGCAGGTGCCGGCGGTGCGCCCGATCAGGTCGCCGCGCCGGTCGCCGACGGTGGAGGCCGCCTGCGGGAGCGCCGCGGCGAGCAGGTTGACCGGCATCCGCCGGACGTAGCCGGTGTTGGCGATCGGCTCACCGGGGATGAACTCGCGGGCCAGCCAGTCCTGGTTCTTCGGGTGTTGCAGCGAGATGCGCAGCTCGCGGGAGTAGAGCTGGATCAGCCGCCGGGCCCGCTCCAGGCACTCCTCGCGGGTCCGCCCGCCGACCGCGATGCGGTGCCAGCCGTGCGCCCGGGCGGAGTCCACCGGCAGGCCGGTGGTCATCTCGTCGCCGATCACCAGGGCCCGCTTGGCCAGCCGCTCCAGCTCGGGCGGGGCGTCGATGCCGTGCTCGGCGTAGTCGAGCTGTTGGGAGCGGATCATTCGCAGCCGGTGCTCGAGGTTTCGGAAGGAGTCGCCGGAGCCGAGGATGTCGACCCGGGTGGAGATCTCCATCGGCCAGGGCAGCCGCTCGTGGAAGTGCAGCCAGGGTTCGTGCCGTTCGGGGATCTCCAGCGGCTCCATCCGGCCCACCGCCAGCACTGCGACGTGCCGCTCCTCGCCGGTCATCCGGTTGACCAGCTTGACCGTCGAGCCGTAGGGGGTGCGGTAGCGCTCGACCTGCTCGGTCAGGGCGAGCAGGTCGCCGCGTTCCCACCGCCCGTCGGTGATCGGGGAGAGCCGGCCGGGCGGCGCCATGCAGAGCGCCACCGAGCGGTAGAGCAGCCACTCCAGCTCCTGCGCGGTGACCCGCCGCCCGCGCATGCCGAACGCCCCGAGCACCTCGTCGAACTGCTCGACGGTGCGCCCGAGCTTGCGGCGCTCGCCCTCGGCCACGCCGCGGCCGAAGGTGCGCAGCAGCCGCTCGGTCAGCGAGTCGCCGAGGGAGCGGCGGGCGAACGTGACGCCGAGGTAGGTCTGCCCCTCGGCGTGGTTGACCGAGAGCAGGTGCCGCTGCGCGGCCACCAGGTGGTCGGCCCAGCCGGCGGTGCCCGCAACGTCGGGCAGCGGGGCGGGGGTGTGCGCGTCGATGGTGCGGGCCCACTCGTCGGCGGGGAACGGCCGGGTGGTGCGGCGCAGGTGCAGCCGGAAGCCGGCCAGCCCGGCGTACTGCTCCGAGATCGCCGAGAGCAGCGCCTCCCGCTCCGCGTCGGGCCGGAACGCCCAGCGCACCTCCGGCAGCCAGTACCAGGCGGTGACGGTGTTGGGCGTGAAGGTCAGGTGACCGGCGATCTCGGTGATGGCCAGCTCGACCGAGGGGTCCCGGTCGCCGAACTTGATCTTCGGCGGCTTGACCCGGACCGGCTTGACCGGCTGGTTCCGCCGGCCGGCGGAGCGCTGGCGCGGTGGCGTCACCTCGCGGCTCGCGCGCTCCGGCAGCCGCTCCCCGGACCGCCGGGACGGCTGCTCCGCCGACGCCGGGGCGGCTGGCGCGGGCAGGGACGGCGCGGACGGGGGCGGGGGCGGCGGGGCGGCCGGCTCCTCCGCCGGCGGGTGGAGCGTCGGCAGCCGGTCCCCGGCCTGCTGCGGCACCCGCGCCGACCGGGCCGGCGGCTCGTACGCGAGGGCCGGCGGCTCGTACGCGAGGGCCGGCGGCACGTGCGGGCCGGCCGGCGGCTCGTGCGCCTCCGAGGGCGGCTCCACGGCGGGCGCCCGGTCGACCGGGCCGGCGGGACGGCCGGCGGGCGGCGGGTCGGCCGGGCCCGGCGGGGCGGGTTCGACGGCGGCCGGCTGCTGCGGGATGGCCCGCTGCTCCCGCCCGGTGACCCGCTGCGGCGTGGCCGGTCGCGCCGCGCCGGGCCGGGTGCCGCCGAACAGGTCGAGGAAGGGCGAGTCGATGTCGGCGCTGTCCGTGGGCGGGACCGGGCCGGCCGGTGGCGTGCGGCGTTGCGCCGGGCGGGGCGCCTGGAAGACGCCGACCCCGCCGTGCCCGGGCGTGGTCACCAGGGCCGGGTCGAGGACGACCTCGTCCCGCTCGGGGTCGTCAGCGTAGTCGAACGACCGCGCACGGTTACCGTTCGGGGCGGCCGGACGCCCGGCCGGGGATCCCGGCGTGGAAGAGCGACTCATGCGACCGCCTCACCCGCGTCGTTCGACTGCCTGATCGACGTACGCCCGGTCATGCCAGTTCCTCCCGGATCCTGATCCGGCTGCCGATCAGGCGGGGGTCCCGCTGCTCGGCGGCCGGCTCCCGGGTGCGTCGCCAGTCGGTCAGCGCGGTGCGGATCACCATGCGCGCCGGCCGGTCCGGATCGACGTACCGGAAGATGAACGAGGTGGTCACGATTGCGAGCGCGATCTCCCAGGCGGGGAAGAGCTCGACCTGCAACGTGAACAGCCAGTGGATGAACATGTAGAGGGGGACGAGCAGCATGAACAGCCCGTACTGGGCGTAGGGCAGGTGGACCGGAAGGGTGTAGCCGGGCGGCCCGAGGTAGACCAGGCGGGCCCGGTAGATGTCGTCGTCGGTGCGCAGCCGCATCTCGTGCCCGCGCCTATTCGAAGATCAGGTCGATCAGGTAGTCGCCGATGAAGAAGAGCGTGGCCGCTCCGGCGATGAAGGCGAGCCCGACGATCGCGATGGCCGAGCTGGTCAGCACCTTGGAGATCTCGCCCCGGCTGGCCCGGCCGATGAAGATGACGCCCAGCACGGCCAGCAGGATCGGGGCGATCTTGCTGGCGAAGAAGGTGACGACGCCCTCGGTGTCGATGCCCTTCGGCGCCGGCTCGGCGAGTGGAGTCGACGCCAGGGTGGAGAGCGTGTGGGCGGCGGCAGACGTCACCGTCTCCATCAGCTCGATGGCGATCACTGGAACCTCCCCAAGTCGCGGCCGGCGGTGCCGCGGTGGTGCAGTAGGTGTGCCTTGCGGGAACGGTGGTCACCGGGCGTAGCGTCGGCGACCCTGCGTTCGTTGCTCACCACGGAGGGTGGCGAGCTTTGGGCGGATTTTCCCGCTTCGGCCCTCCCTCCGGGCTTCGCCATCTCGATGCCGGGCAATTCCAAAGCGTACGGGCACCCACTCTTTGCGACAAGCCGCGAAGAGTCTGCCCGATCCGGCCCAGGCGTCCGATCGTACACCCGTTCGAATGTGCATGTCACCGCCCTCGACCCGGCCGGCCCGGGGCACTCCGGCCGACCGGTACCGTCTAGTCGTGACCGATCTGGTACGGGCCGCGGCCCCGGTGGTGATGGGCGTCCTCAACGTCACGCCCGACTCCTTCTCCGACGGCGGACGGTACGCCGACCTCGACGCCGCCGTCGGACACGGCGTGCGCCTGCTGGCCGACGGCGCGCACCTGGTGGACGTCGGGGGCGAGTCCACCCGGCCGGGCTCCGACCGGGTGGACGCGGAGACCGAGACGGCCCGGGTGCTGCCGGTCGTGCGGGAGCTGACCGCCGCCGGGGTGCCGGTCAGCATCGACACCACCCGCGCGCGGGTCGCCGAGGCGGCCCTCGCCGCCGGCGCGGGCGTGGTCAACGACGTCTCCGGTGGCCTCGCCGACCCCGACATGGCCCGGGTGGTCCGGGACGCCGGCTGCCCCTGGGTGCTCATGCACTGGCGGGGCCACGCCCGCGAGATGGGCGAGCTGGCCCGCTACGGCGACGTGGTCGCCGACGTCCGCGCCGAGCTGGGCCGGCGCGTCGACGAGGCGCTGCGGGCGGGCGTCGCCGCCGACCGGATCGTGATCGACCCGGGGCTCGGCTTCGCCAAGACGGCCGCGCACAACTGGGAGCTGAGCGCCCGCCTGCCCGAGCTGCTGGACCTCGGCTTCCCGCTGCTCTTCGCGTCCAGCCGCAAGGCCTACCTGGGCCGGCTGCTGGCCGGCCCCGACGGCGACCCCCGGCCGACGGACGACCGGGACGTGGCCACCGTCGCCACCAGCCTGCTCGCGGTCGCGGCCGGCGCCTGGGGCGTCCGGGTGCACGACGTCCGCGCCACCGCCGACGCCCTCGCCGTCTGGCGGGCCACCGGCGCGCCCCGCCTGGCGTACGCGAGCACCGGCGCGGCCCCGGCGGACCGCGCCGCCGACCACGGAGGAGACCGATGACCGACCGCATCGAGCTGACCGGCCTGCGGGCGCACGGCCGGCACGGGGTGTACGACTTCGAACGCGAGCAGGGGCAGGACTTCGTCGTCGACGCCGTGCTGGAGATGGACCTCGCCCCGGCGGCGCGCACCGACGAGGTGGGCGACACCGTCCACTACGGCGAACTGGCGGAGCGGCTGGTGGCGGTGGTGACCGGCGAGCCGGTCAACCTGATCGAGACGCTCGCCGACCGGCTGCTGGCAGTCTGCCTGGCCGACCCCCGGGTCGAGGCGGCCACGGTCACCGTGCACAAGCCGGAGGCACCCGTCCCGCACGCCTTCACCGACGTGGCCGTCACCATGACCCGGCGGCGGGACCGGTGACCCGCGCCGTCCTCTCCCTCGGCAGCAACCTCGGCGACCGGCTGGCGCACCTGCGCTCGGCCGTGTCGGGGTTCGGCGCCGACGTGCTCCTGGTCTCCGGCGTCTACGAGACTCCACCGTGGGGGGACGCGGACCAGCCCGCGTACCTGAACGCGGTGCTGCTCGCCGAGGATCCGGCCGCGACGCCGCGCGACTGGCTGGAGCGGGCCCGGGCGGCGGAGCGGGCCGCCGGGCGGACCCGCGACCCGCGGCGGCGCTTCGGGCCGCGCACCCTGGACGTCGACGTCATCGCCGTCTGGGCCGACGACGAGCCGGTGCTCAGCGACGACCCGGAGCTGACGCTGCCGCACCCCCGCGCGCACCTGCGGGCCTTCGTGCTGCGGCCGTGGATCGACATCCAGCCGTACGGCCGGCTGCCCGGGCACGGCTGGCTGACCGACCTGCTCAACACCGGACCCGCCGCCGCCGACGCCCTGGATCTGCGCCCCCGGCCGGATCTGGCGATAGAGTCGACGGCATGACCCAGTGGAGCCGGCCGGCATGACGCAGGCGCGATCCCCACGCCCGGGCGGAACGGGTCCCGACCGGTCCCGGATGGGGCCCACCCGGATCTCCACCCTGGTGGTGGCCGGCCTCGCCGCCGCCGCGGTGGCCTGGCTGCTGATCAGCACCCTCTACTACGACTACCTGCCCGACCTGCCGTGGCTGCCCGTGGTCACGCTGGCGGCGCTCGCCGTGCTGGAGGCGTACGCCGCGGTCAACACCCGAGGGCGGATCGAGCGCCGGCCGGGCCGCGACCCGGTCAACCCGCTGCTGGTCGCCCGCTTCGTGGTGCTGGCCAAGGCATCCGCCCTGGCCGGTGCGATCTTCGCCGGCTTCTACGGCGGGCTGACCGGGTGGCTCCTCGTCGAGCGGACGGAGGCCGCGGCGGACGACCGGCCGATCGCCGGCGCCGGTCTGCTCGCCGGGCTGGCCCTGGTGGCGGCGGCGCTCTGGCTGGAGCGTTCCTGCCGGGTGCCCGAGCAGGAGGACGACGAGGACCGCGAGCCCGGCGACCGGGACAACCGCCCCGGCTCACGCTGACGCCGGGGGGTTACGCCCGGCCCTCCGCGCGGGTACGGTGCCTGCGACCGGAGAGCAACGGCCGCCCCGGCCCGCCCGCGCGTCGGACCTGGACGAGCGGCCACGTGGGAGGCGGCCGCGATGGGGTACGACGAACCGGGGCGCGACCCGTCCGCCGAGCCCTCGTCCGGCATCCCCGCCGCCGTCCTGGAGAACGTCTTCGACGACCCGGCGCACGGGGAACCCGGCCGGGACCGGTTCGGCGTGCACGTCGTCTGGGAGTTGCTGCTCCTCGCCGCCCTCGCCGCCGGGACGTTCCTGCTCTGGCGGGAGCAACCGGACGCGCTGCGCGGAGACGGGCTGCGCTCGCTGCTGCTCGACGCGGTCGTGCTCGGGCTGCTGGCGCTGGCCGCCGGGCTGAGCCTGCGCACCGCCGCGGTCAACCTGGCGGTCGGCCCGGTGGCGGTCGCCGCCGCGCTGCACGTGGCCGAGCAGGGCGACCGGGGGGTCACGGCGGCGGCCGGGCCGGCCGTCGCGGTCGCCGCGCTGGGCGGGCTCGCCCTGGCGCTGGTCGTGGTGGTGCTGCACGTCCCCGGCTGGGCCGCCACCCTCGCCGGCGCGGCGGGGGTGATCGTGTACGTCGAACAGCGCTCCGCGCCCGTCCTGCCGCAGGGCGACTACGACCCCGGGCGCGGCGCGCTGCACCTCTTCGCCGGGTTCGCGGCCGTCGCCGTGCTCGGCGGGATGTTCGCGGCGGTGCGGGCGGTACGCCGGCTGGTCGGCCGGTTCCGTCCGGTCGCCGACCCGGCCCGCCGCCGCGGGGTGGTCGCGGCGGTGGTGGCCTGCGGCGCGCTCGTCGGCTCCACGGTGCTGGCCGCGCTCGCCGGCATGCTCGCCGCCTCCCGCGGTATCGGGCCGGTCGCCCCCGAGACCGGGCTGGACTGGACGGTGCTGGCGGTCGGCGTGGCGCTGCTCGCCGGCACCAGCGCGTACGGCCGGCGGGGCGGCGTGTTCGGCACCCTGCTGGCGGTCTGCCTGGTCGCGGTCCTCGTCGAGTACGCGCAGGCCCGGGGCTGGACGGTGAGCCGGTGGGCGGTCGGCGCGGCGGCGCTCGGCGTGGGGCTGCTGGCGACTCGCCTGGTCGAGGCGTACGGGCGGCCGGCGGCCGGTGCGGCGACGGAGCCGGTCCCGGTCGGCGACGGCCGGATCGGCACGAGCTGGACGGCGCCCCGGCCCGACCCGGTCGGCGACTGGCCGCCCGCCCTGCCGGCGCAGTCCATGGAGAACCCGGTGGATCCCTGGAGCGTGCCGAGGTGGGACACCGAGCCCCGCCGGTGGGACAGCGACGACCGGTGACCCGGCACGGCCGGTGACTCGACGCGACCGGTGCCGAGGTGGCGACCGGTGCCGAGGTGGCGACCGGTGCCGAGGTGGCGGCGGGGTGCCGCGTCCACCCGGCCGGGAGTGATCTCGGCGGTTAGGCTCGGCGGCATGACCGACACACCATCGACCTCCGCGGGCCCCTCGTTCGAGGAGCTCGACGCGCTGTCCACTGAGGAGCTGCGGGAGCGGGCCTTCGCGGTCGCCCGGGAGCACCGCGACGTGGGCTTCTTCTGGTCGGTGCTGCGGCACCTGCCGAACGCGGACGAGGCCGCCGCCCTCGACGGCGCGCCCAACTCGGTGGGGCCGACGATCGACGAGGCCGCCGCACTGTGGCGGGAGCTGACCGGGCACGGCTACGAGGAGTCCGCGCCGCTGCTGCGGGCCGCCTTCATCGACTACCTGATGAAGCATCCGCGACGGTGACGGCGGCCGGCGGCCCCGGGCAGGTTTGCCCCCCTCGGTCCGCCGGGAACTGAGCGGATCATGGCGCTCTCCAACCCGCCGCGTGCCGGCGGCCGCTACGGGACGGCGGCAGGCACGGGGGCGCTCGCCGCGCTCCTGCTGGTCGCCGTCTGCGGCAGTCCGGCGTACGTCGACTGGGCCGCGGGCACCGACCCCAACTCCGCCGGCGGCTGGTTCCTGCAACTGCTCGCCTGGCCGGCCTGGCGCCTCGACGGCGACGGGGCGGCCGGCGGGCTGGTCGTGGCGAACCTGCGGGCCGTACTGCTGGTGATCCTGGCGGCGGTCTTCCTCTACGTGCTGCCGGCCTCGCAGGTGGCCCGGGTGCAGGGCTCGGGGACGCAGTTCTTCTCCGGCTGGGCCGCGTACGTCCTGGCCAGCGGCTTCGCCTCGCTGCTCGCCGCCTTCCTCGGCCCCGACGCGTCGCTGCTCGTGGCGCTCCAGGCGGCCGGCGCCGGCGCGACGTACGGCTTCCTCTCCGGCTGGATCATCGGCACGGCCAGCCTCGGCGGTCGCGCTTGACCGCCGAGGCCCGGGGCATCGCGACGACACCCTCCGTCCAGGCCGCCTCGTTCCGCCCCCGCGTCAGCTACCGCCCGGTCGGCCGAGTTCGAGCAGCCGCGTCCGGCTGAGCACGCCCACCGGCCGCCCCTCGTCGGTCACCACCACCCGGTCCGCCGCCGACGTCAGCAGCGCCCCCAGCGCGTCGTACGCGGAACCGCCCAGCGGCACCGTCGGCAGGTCGACCACCCCGGTCTCGGGCAGCGGCTCGACGGCCGCGCCGGTGAGCGGGGTGACCGCCAGCCGGCGGATGCCCCGGTCGGCGCCGACGAACTCGCGGACGAAGGGCGTGGCCGGCGCGCCGAGCACGGCGGCGGGCGTGTCGTACTGCTCCAGGCGACCGCCCTGGGAGAGCACGGCGATCCGGTCGCCCAGCCGGACGGCCTCGTCGAGGTCGTGGGTGACCAGCACGATCGTCTTGCGCACCTCGGCCTGGAGCCGGAGGAACTCCTCCTGCAGCCGGGTCCGGGCGATCGGGTCGACGGCCGAGAACGGCTCGTCCATCAACAGCACCACCGGGTCGGCGGCCAGCGCCCGGGCCACCCCGACCCGCTGCCGCTGCCCACCGGAGAGCTCGTGCGGGTAGCGGCGGCCGAACGTGGCCGGGTCGAGCCCCACCAGCTCCAGCAGTTCGTCGACGCGGCGGCGGCTGCGCTCGCGGGGCCAGCCGAGCAGCCGGGGCACGGTGGCGACGTTGGCGCTGACCGTCTGGTGCGGGAAGAGCCCCACGTTCTGGATCACATAGCCGATCCGGCGGCGCAGCCGGACCGCGTCCACCCGGGTGACGTCCTCGCCGTCGAGCAGGATCCGCCCGCCGGTCGGCTCGATGAGCCGGTTGACCATCCGGAGCACCGTGGACTTGCCGCAGCCCGACGGCCCGATGAGCACCACCAGCTCGCCGGCGGCGATGTCCAGGCTCAGCTCGCGTACGGCCTCGGTGCCGTCGGGATAGCGCTTGTGGATGCCCTCCAGCGCGATCGACGCCGCACGGGGCCCGTCGTGACCCGTGGTTGCCGGGGTAACGTCCACACATGTCCTTCCGCCTGAGCTACCGGGCCGACCCGGATAACCCGTGGTTCTCCTGGCAGTACGTGCGGGACAACTCTGACACGATCCTCGCCGCCGTGCGGGAGCACACCTCGCTGACCGTGCGCGCGGTGCTGATCGCCGCCCTGATCGCCCTGCCGCTGGCCGTGGCCGCGTACTGGTTCCGGCCGCTGGCCGGGCCGGTGCTGGCCCTCACCGGGGTGCTCTACACGGTCCCGTCGCTGGCGCTGTTCGCGTTCGTCGCGCCCTACCTGGGCATCGGCGCGGTGACGGTGCTCACCGTGGTGGTCCTCTACGCGCTGCTGGTGATCGTCCGCAACGCCGTCGCCGGGCTCAACCAGGTGCCCCCCGAGGTCCGCGAGGCCGCGGAGGGGATGGGCTACGGCCGCTGGGGCCGGCTGTTCCGGGTCGAGCTGCCGCTGGCGCTGCCGGGCATCCTCACCGGGCTGCGGCTGGCCACGGTGTCCACTGTGGCCCTGGTCACCGTGGGCGTGGTGATCGGGCGGGGCGGCCTCGGGCAGCTGATCTTCGCCGGCTTCCAGAACAACTTCTACAAGGCGCAGATCATGACGGGGACGGTGCTCTGCGTCCTGCTCGCCCTGGTGCTCGACCTGGTCCTGGCGGGCGTGGGCCGGCTGCTCACCCCCTGGCTGCGGAGCAGGACGGCATGAGCGCGACGGTGGTGCGGCGCAGCCGCGTGGTGGCGGGCGGGGGGCGGGCCCGGTGAACCCGGTCGAGGCGGCGCTGGTCTGGCTCAACGACCCGTTGAACTGGACCAACCCGGGCGGGATCCTGGACCGGCTCGGCGAGCACCTGTCGATGTCGGCGCTGGCGGTGGCGCTGGGCTGCCTGATCGCCTGGCCGGTCGGGCTCTGGCTCGGGCATGCGGGGCGCGGCGGCGGCCTGGTGGTGCTGGTGTCGAACGTCACGCTCGCCGTGCCGACGCTGGCCCTGCTCACCATCCTGCCGCTGACCTTCCTGGGGTTCGGCCGGCCGTCGGTGGTGGTCGCGCTGGCCGTGTTCGCGGTGCCGCCGCTGCTGGCCAACGCGTACACGGGGGTGCGGCAGGTCGACCCCGAGGCGCGCGACGCCGCCCGGGGGATGGGCTTCTCCGGCTGGCAGCTGCTGCGCCGGGTCGAGCTGCCGCTGGCGGTGCCGTACCTGGCCGCCGGGCTGCGTACGGCCGCGGTGCAGGTGGTGGCGACCGCCGCGCTGGCTTCCTTCGTCAACGGCGGCGGCCTCGGCCAGATCATCCGCGCCGGCTTCGGGCTGGACATCGCCGCCGGCGGCGGCCAGATCCTCGCGGGCGGCGTGCTCGTGGCCGGGCTGGCCGTCCTGGTGGAGCTCGTGCTGGCGCTGGTCGAGCGGCTGGTCACCCCGCGCCCGTTGCGGGCCGACCGCCGTCGGGCCCGGCGTCGGGCGGCGGACGCCCTGGCCGGCGGCTGACCCCCGGTGACGATCCGGTGACAAACGTCCCCTCGGGTTGTCGGACCCGCGTGGAGGATGTTGGGTGGGAGATCGCGGGCGACCGGACATCGGGGCCGCCCGTCGGACACAGCGGGCGACCGGTAGAGCGGATCGCCCGTCGGACACGCGGCCGGCCCGCAGGGGTCGCGCCGGGACACGGAAGGCGGGCACTGATGCGCGCACGTACACGCCTGGCGATCGGTGCGGTGGGAGCCCTCACCGCGGCGGGGATGCTGACCGGCTGCGGTGACGCCGGCTCCTCCGGCACGGACGCCCCGGAGCCGGCGGCCAAGGGGGCCGGCTGCGCCCCGGTCGCCGGTGACCAGCTCGTCGTCCTCGACGACGACAAGAAGCTGCAGAACACCGACAACGTCATCCCGGCGGTCAACGCCAAGGCCGCCAACCCGCAGCTGATCGCGGCGCTCGACAAGGTGTCGGCGGCGCTCGACACGCCGAAGCTGATCCAGCTCAACAAGGCCGTCGACGTGGACCGCAAGACGGCGCGGAAGGCGGCCGAGGAGTTCGCCGCGGCCAACAACGTCACCGCCGGCATCGCCAAGGGGCCCGGCGGGCAGGTCGTGATCGGCGCGGCCAACTTCACGGAGAACGAGATCCTCGCCGAGCTCTACAAGATCGCGCTGACCGCCGCCGGCTACGAGGTCAAGGTGCAGCAGATCGGCAACCGCGAGCTCTACGAGCCGGCCCTGGAGAAGGGCGAGATCCAGGTGGTCCCGGAGTACGCGGCGACCCTGGCCGAGTTCCTCAACACCAAGGTCAACGGCAAGGACGCCGCGCCGGTGTCCTCGCCGGACCTGGACAAGACCGTCGCCGCGCTCAAGACGGCCGGCGACAAGGCGGGCATCGTCTTCGGCGCGCCGGCCGCGGCGCAGGACCAGAACGCCTTCGCCGTGACCAAGGCGTTCGCCGACAAGTACGGCGTCCGCACGCTCTCCGAGCTGGCCGCGAAGTGCTCGGGTCAGGCCACCGTGCTGGCCGGGCCGCCGGAGTGCCCGCAGCGGCCGAAGTGCGAGGCCGGGCTGGTCCAGGTCTACAACTTCAAGTCCGGCTCGTTCAGCTCGCTCGACCAGGGCGGCCCGCAGACCAAGAACGCCCTGAAGACCGGCGCCGCGAGCGTGGGCCTGGTCTTCTCCTCGGACGGCGCCCTGGCCACCGGCTGACCCTCCGGACGGCGCGCCGGCTGATCTCCGGGCGGCGCGCCGGCTGACCCGGACGGCGTGCCGGCTCATCCTGGGGCGGCAGGCGCCGGGCCACCGGCCGATCATCGGACGACGCGCGTCGGGCCACCGGCTGACCCGAGCCGGCCGTCCGGCGCGCGGTCCTGCTCCGGCCCGCCGGGGAACTCTCCAGCCGTTCCCAGGCGGGGGAACTCTCGGTAGGCTGCGGACCCATGCCAGCCCCGGTCGCCTCCGCCGACAAGCGCAGTCCGTCGCTGCTCACCGTGCTCTTCTGGATCGGTGTCGCGCTGGCGCCGGTGGCGGCGCTGATGCTGCTCGTCGCCGACAGCAACGGTCCGCTGCGCTTCGCCGCCGTGCTCGCCATCCTGGCCGTGGTCCTGATCGGCCTGTCGATCGCGTTGCGCGCCGACGGCGCGGCACCGGCCCGGACCGAGGAACTGCTCGAGGAGATCGAGCAGCTCCGCCGCGAGCTGCGGGGGGAGATCGTGGCGGCCGCCCAGCGCGGCAACCAGGCGCTCGACCAGGCCCAACGGGCCCAGGAGGCGGTCGCGGCGCTGCGCCGGCGCCTGGACGCCACCAGCGCCGCGCTGGCCGGGGCGGACGACCAGGCCGGTGCCGGTCCGGCCCGGGCCGCCGCCGACGACGGGTTCTCCGGTCGGGGGCGGGTGCCGGGTCAGGACGAGGCGGCGCCCCGGCGGGGACGCGCCGACCGGGACGACGACGAGCCCACCCGCCGGCCCCGGCCGGTGCCGCGCGCCGATCGGTCGGCACCGGTTCAGGCCGGCGCGTACGGCGGGGACCGGCCCGCCGCCGGGGCGCCCAGCGTCGACCGTCCCGCCGGCGGCTCGGCCGGCGTGTACGGGGCGGCCCGCCCGGCGGAGCCCGAGGGCCAGTCCGCCGCCCGCCCGCTGGGCGTGGTGCGGCACACCGAGACGGTGCACGTCACCACCCGGCACACCATCGTGGACGGTGCCGCGTCCGTGCCCGGCGACCCCGGCGCGCGCTACGGGGCCGGGTACGCGGGACGTTGGTCACCGGCGCCGGAGGAGCGGTCGTGGCCCGGCGGGTCGGACGAGCGTCCCCGCGCGGGCCACGGCGAGACGGACGACCGGCCCTGGGCCGGCCACGGCGCCCACGACGACCGGTCCCACCGCGACGACGACCGGTCCCGGCGGGGCGACGACCCCGGGCGGTGGGCGGCGCCCGGCGCACCCCGGGACGACCGCGACTGGTCACGCGGCGAGCGCGAGTGGTCCGGTCAGGGGAGCGAGGGCGGCTGGTCGGAGCGGCGCGACGACGGCGGCCAGGAGCCGGGGCACGGGCAGCAGTGGGACGCCCGGGGCTGGGCGGGCGCCGGCGGGTCGGCGGGCTGGGCCCGGCCGGCCGAGCAGCCCGGGCCGGGCCGACCGCACCAGCCCGACGAGGCGGGGCCGGAGGACGGCGAGTACTGGTCGGAGCTGCGTGCCGGCGACCGGTGGGCGGCCGTGCGGGACGACGACCGGGGCCGGGAACTGCGGGTCGGGGAGCGGCGCGCCGAGGTGCACGCGGACGCCACCGGCACCGAGTACCGCGTCGCGGACCGGTGGGCGACGGTCCGCCGGGACGAGCCGCGCCGGGACCGGGCGAACGACGGGTGGCGGGGCGGCTGGGCGGAGCCCGAGGAGGCGCCGGCCCTGCCGGCCGGCGGGGTGCCGGTGCCCGAGGAGTGGCGCCCGCCGCGCCAGCGTGGCCAGCAGCCCGAGGCGCACCGCGCCCACCAGCCGGAGCCCGAGCCGCAGCGGTACGGCCGCCGTCAGGAGGAGCGCTACGGCTACCCGCCGCAGGACGACACGCCCCGCGCGGGCGGCGCCCGCTCCGCCGACCGCTGGCGCTGACCGCCCCGACCCGACGACCGTCCGATCCGCGACCAGGACCGCCGACGCACAGGGCGACCGGCCGGCGACCGGGGCCGGCGACGAGAGCGACCAGGGCCGGTAACCAGGGCGACCGGGATCGGCGACGAGAGCGGTCAGGGCCCGCGATCAGGCCGACCGGGGCCCGCGATCAGGACGGCGCCCCGAGGGGCCCGGTCACTTGTCGATGTCGCCGACCACGAAGAACATCGAGCCCAGGATGGCGATCAGATCCGACACCAGGCAGCCGGGGAGCAGGGTGGCCAGCGCCTGCACGTTCGCGTACGACGCGGTGCGCAGCTTGAGCCGCCAGGGGGTCTTCTCGCCCCGCGAGACCAGGTAGTAGCCGTTGATGCCGAGCGGGTTCTCCGTCCAGGCGTAGGTGTGCCCCTCCGGCGCCTTGAGCACCTTGGGCAGCCGGGTGTTGATCGGCCCGGTGAGCCGGTCCACCCGGTCCAGGCACTGCTCGGCGAGGTCGAGCGAGGCGTACACCTGGTGGAGCAGCACCTCGAAGCGGGCGTGGCAGTCCCCGGCGGAGCGGGTCACCACCGGCACGTCCAGCTGGTCGTAGGCGAGGTAGGGCTCGTCGCGGCGCAGGTCCAGGTCGAGGCCGGAGGCGCGGGCGACCGGGCCGGACGCGCCGAACGCGGCGGCGTCCGCCGCGGAGAGCACCCCGACGCCGACCGTGCGGGCCAGGAAGATCTCGTTGCGTCGGATCAGGTTGTCCAGGTCCGGCATCCGCCGGCGTACCTCGGCGACGGCGGCCCGGGCCCGGCCCGTCCAGCCGGCCGGCACCTCCTCCTTGAGCCCGCCGACCCGGTTGAACATGTAGTGGATCCGGCCGCCGGAGACCTCCTCCATGACCGCCTGGATGGCCTCCCGCTCGCGGAAGGCGTAGAACATCGGCGTGATCGCGCCGATCTCCAGCGGATAGGAGCCGAGGAACATCAGGTGGTTGAGCACCCGGTTCAGCTCCGCGAGGGCCATCCGCAGCCACGTCGCGCGCTCCGGCACCTCCATGCCCATCAGCCGCTCCACGGCGAGCACCACGCCCAGCTCGTTGGAGAACGCCGAGAGCCAGTCGTGCCGGTTCGCCAGCACGATGATCTGCCGGTAGTCGCGGACCTCGAAGAGCTTCTCCGCGCCCCGGTGCATGTAGCCGACGATCGGCTCGCAGGCCACCACCCGCTCGCCGTCGAGCACCAGCTTCAGCCGGAGCACGCCGTGCGTCGAGGGGTGCTGCGGCCCGATGTTGAGCACCATGTCGGCGCCGAGCCGCTCCCCGCCGGTGCCCGCCACCAGGCCGGCCCCGGTGCCGACGGTCAGCTCGCGGAGGTCGCCGGCGTCCGTGGTCATGCCCGTCATCGTGCCATGAACCGCTCAACGCCGACGCCGACCGGTTGCCGCAGCCACCAGTGCCCGCCGAGCCCGGCCGGGTCGGTCAGCTCCGCCACCGCCGACGCGGCGGCGAGCGCCCGCACGTATCCGGCGGGGTCCTCGGCGGCCAGGCTCAGCGGCGGTCGCCCGCCGTCGGCCCCGAGCGCCCGCAGCGCCTCCCGCTGCGACACCAGGGAGTACGCGCACCCGGCGACCCGCTCACCGGCGGAGGCGACCGAGTCGACGGCGACGTGCGCGGTGACGTCGCGGCTCCCGTCCGGCACCGGCGGCACCTGCCGCCCGTCCCGGTATCCGGTCAGGCTCCCGTCGACCGGCCGGTCGTCCCGCAGGTGCCCGTAGTCCACGGCCAACGCCAGCCCCCGGTCGACGTGGCCCACGGCGTCCGCCCACGCCTCGTCGCGCGTCCGGCCGATCTCGGCTCTGACCGCCGGCAGGGGTTCCGGGCGGCCCGACCGGCTCCGGGCGGCCAGGCTCGGTCCCTCCGCCGACCGGGCCGCCCCGAACCCGGTCGGGCCGGCCCCGTCGACTCCGGCCGCCGGCGCCGGCCACCACCGGGCCAGCCAGTCCGCGTCGGCGGGGTCGACCGGGTCGCCGACGGTCTCCGCGCCGGTGGCCGGGTCGACCAGCACGTAGCGCCAGCCCCCGGCGGTGTGCACCGCGACGTCGAGCGGCACGTTGTCCAGCCACTCGGTGGCCACCAGCAGCCCGGTGATCCCGGACGGGATCGCGTCCAGCCAGTCGATCCCGTCCGGCAGGTCGGCCGGTCGGGGGGCCTTCTCGACGGCGGTGAGGCGTACGCGGGAGGCGAGCGGCACCGGCGCGGCGGTCGCGCGACCGGCGGACGACGGGCCGGTCGGGGCCGAGGGCCGGGCGGCCGGGGGAGGCGCGGTCGCCGGGGAGCCGGCTCGCGGCGGGATCGGGCCGGACCGTCCTGGGCGGGCGGGCTCCCCGGTAGCCCCCAGCGCGGCGGCGAGCGCGCGCAGCAGCTCGCCCCGGCCCGCTCCCACGTCGACCACGCGGAGGTCGGCGGGGTGGCCGAGGGCGGCGTCCACCTGCTCGACGAGCCGCAGGATCGCAGCGGCGAAGGCGGGCGACGCGTGCGCGCTGGTGCGGAAGTGGCCGGCCGGGCCGGGCCCGGAGACGAAGAACCCGCCCGGCCCGTAGAGCGCCCGGTCGATGGCGACCCGCCAGGGCAGCGGGTCCGCCGGTCGGGCATCGTCGGCCACGCCCCGCTGCGTCACAGGCGGCACTGTAGCCGCGGCCGGCCGCCCGCGCCGCCGGGACCGCCCCGCCGCACCGGCCGGTGAACGTTTTCACAGACCCTTGTTGCGGCTCCGTGGCCCCGGCGCATACTTGCGATCGACCGGTACCCCCTTCCGAGGACTGGATCGTTGCCATGAGCGCACCGCTGCGCCCGCGCGCGGCCGCCCCGCGTGCGGCTGTCGTACCGTCGGGCGGCGCCACATCCGGCGCCCCGCTCTCCTTCCCCCGTACCCTGACCGTCGGTGTCGTCGGCGCCGGCCGGGTCGGCGCCGTGCTGGGCGCCGCGCTCGCCGCCGCCGGCCACCGGGTGGTCGCCGCCACGGGTGGCTCCGGCGCCTCGCGGGCCCGGATGGCGCTGCTGCTGCCCCGGGTGCCCCGCCGCTCCGCCGCCGCCGTCGCCCGCGCGGCCACGGACCTGCTGCTGGTGGCCGTGCCGGACGACGCGCTCGCCGGGGTGGTCGCCGGCCTGGCCGACGACGGCGCGCTGCGCCCCGGCCAGGTGGTCGCGCACGTCTCGGGCGCGCACGGGCTGGCCGTGCTCGCCCCCGTGGTCGCGGCGGGCGCCCGGCCGCTCGCCCTGCACCCCGCGATGACCTTCACCGGTACGCCGGACGACCTGGCGCGGCTGGCCGGCATCTCGTACGGGGTGACCGCCCCGGCGGAGCTGCGTCCCCTGGCCGCCCGGCTGGTCGCCGACCTCGGCGGCGTGCCGGAGTGGGTCGGCGAGGCGGACCGGCCGCTCTACCACGCGGCCCTGGCGCACGGCGCCAACCACCTGGTGACCCTGGTCAACGAGGCGGCCGACCGGCTGCGCGACGCCGGGGTGGCGCAGCCGGAGAAGGTGCTCGCCCCGCTGCTGCGCGCCGCCCTGGAGAACGCCCTGCGCCTCGGCGACGACGCGCTGACCGGCCCGGTGTCCCGGGGCGACGCCGGCACGGTGGAGCGCCACCTGGCGCGGCTGGCCGCGACGGCGCCCGAGTCGGTCGCGCCCTACCTGGCCCTGGCCCGCCGTACGGCCGACCGGGCCATCGCCGCCGGCCGGCTCCGCCCGGTGGACGCGGAGTCGCTGCTCGGCGTGCTGGCCGGGATCCGACGGGAGGTGGCCGCGTGAACGGGCCAATGGGCGGTGGAGGTGACCGCGTGGTGGAGGTGGTGCACACCCGCGAGGAGTTGGCCGCGGCGCGCGACGGGCTCAAGGGCACCGTCGGCGTCGTGATGACCATGGGCGCGCTGCACTCCGGGCACGAGACGCTGCTGCGGGCGGCCCGGGAGCGGGCCGACCACGTGCTCGTCACGATCTTCGTCAACCCGCTCCAGTTCGGGCCGAACGAGGACTTCGACCGCTACCCGCGCACCCTCGACGCCGACCTGGAGATCTGCCGGCGGGCCGGCGCCGACGTGGTCTTCGCCCCGTCGGTGGCGGACATGTACCCGGACGGCCAGCCCCGGGTCCGGGTCAACCCGGGCCCGCTGGGCGAGGACCTGGAGGGGCAGAGCCGTCCCGGGTTCTTCCACGGGGTGCTGACGGTGGTGCTGAAGCTGCTCCAGCTCACCCGTCCCGACCTGGCCTTCTTCGGCGAGAAGGACTACCAGCAGCTCACCCTGGTGCGGCGGATGGCCCGGGACCTCGACGTGCCGGTCGAGGTGGTCGGCGTGCCCACGGTGCGGGAGCCGGACGGGCTGGCCCTGTCCAGCCGCAACCGTTACCTCTCCCCGGCCGAGCGGGAGGCCGCGCTGAGCTTGTCGGCCGCGCTGCGGGCCGGCGCCGGGGCCGCCGACGCGGGCGCCGACGCGGGGGCGGTGCTCGCCGCCGCGCACGCCGCCTTCGGCGCCGGTACGCCGGGCGCGCGGCTCGACTACCTGGTGCTCACCGACCCCGACCTGGAGCCGGGGCCGGTGTCCGGTCCGGCGCGGCTGCTCGTCGCCGCCTGGGTGGGCGGCACCCGGCTGATCGACAACGCGGCGATCCGGCTCGCCCCCCGTCCCTGACCCGACCCCCACCACGTTCCCGCGAAAGGGCACCCCGATGCTGCGCACCATGCTCAAGTCGAAGATCCACCGGGCCACGGTGACCCAGGCCGACCTGCACTACGTCGGCTCGGTGACCGTCGACGAGGACCTGCTCGACGCCGCCGACCTGATCCCGGGCGAGCAGGTGGCGATCGTCGACATCACCAACGGGGCCCGGCTGGAGACGTACGTGATCCCGGGCGAGCGGGGCAGCGGCGTGATCGGCATCAACGGTGCCGCCGCCCACCTGGTGCACCCGGGCGACCTGGTCATCCTCATCTCGTACGGGCAGATGGACGACGCCGAGGCCCGGGCGTACCGGCCGCGGGTGGTGCACGTCGACGCCGACAACCGGGTCGTCGAGCTGAACGCCGACCCCACCACCGCCGCCCCCGGCACCGCCGGCACCCCCCTCCCCAACCCCTACGCCGCCGTCTAACCCACCCCCTCCCTCCCGCCCCGCCCTCCCCACCCCACTCGCCCGCGATCTTGCACTTTCGGCCCGCCTTTTGCGTCAATAGTCCCTTTTGTCGGGGCGGTAAGTGCAAGATCGCGGCGGAGGTGGGGTGGGAGGGGGCGTGCGCGGTCTGTTACTGAGTGGGGGCGGTGGGTAGGCTGTGGCCGTCGGAGACGCGGTGGGTGGGGGAGGCCGCGATGCGCCGTTCGATGACCACCCTGCTCGCGGCCGTCACCACTGCGGCTCTCCTGGTCGGCTGCGCCGGTTCCGCCGGGCTGGACGGTGACCTGGTCGACGACTGGGCCGCCCTGCCCGCGCCCGGCCCGTTCACCCCGGCCGCCGGCGTCTGCCAGGCCGCCGACTTCGCCGACGTGGTGACCCTCGCGGCGTACGCGCCGATGGACTGCGCGGCACCGCACCGGATCGAGACCGTGCACGTCGGCGCCTTCCCGGCCGACCGGGCCACCCCGCCGGCGACCGGCTCGGCGGAGCTGCGGGGCGCGTTCGCCGAGTGTGACGCGCGCGCCACCGGGCACGTCGGCGACGACTGGCGGGCCGGCCGGCTCCGGCTGGCGGTCGCGCTGCCCTCCGCGGCCGGCTGGGCGGCGGGCTCCCGGTGGTACCGCTGCGACCTGGCCGAGGTGAGCACCGTCGAGGCCGCCGCCACGGTCGTGATCCGCTCCGGCAGCCTGCGGGGCGCCCTGGCGGGGCCGTCGCCGCTGCGGCTGGGCTGCCAGCGGGCGCGGGCCAGTGGCGGTGCGGTGCGGGCGCTGCTCCCGGTCGACTGCGCCACCCGGCACGACGCCGAGTTCGTCGGGGTGTGGCGGGCGCCCGACCGTGCGTACCCGTCCCGGGCCGCCGACTGGGCGCCGCTCTACGCCGGCTGCCGTTCCGTGCTCGGCCGCTACGTCGGGGTGCCGGACGACGCGGACCTGCGCTTCCGCAGCGGGGTGGTGGTGCGCCCGCCCGGCGCCGGGCGGTGGCGCGTCGGCGACCGCGGGGTCCGCTGCTACCTCTGGCTCGACAACCGTACGGTGACCGGGTCCCTCAGGGGCGCCGGCCCGGCCGCGCTCCCGGTCCGCACCGAGTAGCCCTGCCGGTCGGGACGCGATGGCCCAAACCACTCGTCCCGCCCCGGCTGCCCCTCGCGAGGGCCCTTCGGGTTGACTGTGGGCATGGAGCTTCCGACCGTCGACCTGCCGGCGCTGCCCAGACTGCTGGCCGCCCCCGCGCCCGGCTGGGTGGAGACCACCGACGTGATCGTGGTGGGTTCCGGGGTGGCGGGGCTGACCGCCGCGCTGCACCTGCGCGAGACGGGCCTGCACGTCACCGTGGTCACGAAGGTCGACATCGACGAGGGCTCGACCCGCTGGGCGCAGGGTGGCATCGCCGCCGTGCTCGACCCGCACGACACCCCGGCCGCGCACGCCTCGGACACCGAGATCGCCGGCGTCGGGCTCTGCGACCCGGCGGCGGTACGGGTGCTGGTCGAGGAGGGCCCGACCCGGCTGCGCGAGCTGATGCGGATCGGGGCGGAGTTCGACCGCAACCCCGACGGCTCGCTGATGCTCACCCGCGAGGGCGGCCACCGGGCCGACCGGATCGTGCACGCCGGCGGCGACGCCACCGGGGCCGAGGTGCAGCGGGCCCTGCACGCCGCCGTCCGGCGCGACCCGTGGATCCGGCTGGTCGAGCACGCCCTGGTGCTGGACCTGCTGCGGGCGCCCGGCGACGGCCCGGGCGGGCTCGGCCCGGCCTGCGGCATCACCCTGCACGTGCTCGGCGAGGGCAGCGAGGACGGCGTGGGCGCCATCCTGGCCCGGGCGGTCGTCCTGGCCACCGGCGGGATGGGCCAGGTCTTCGCGGCCACCACCAACCCGGCCGTGTCGACCGGCGACGGGGTGGCCCTCGCGATGCGGGCGGGCGCGGCGGTGACCGACGTGGAGTTCGTCCAGTTCCACCCGACCGCGCTGATCACCCCGGCCGGCACCGGCGTCCCGGGCGCCGGGCACGCCCAGCAGCCGCTGGTCTCCGAGGCGCTGCGCGGCGAGGGCGCCCACCTGGTCGACGGCGACGGCAAGCGGTTCATGCTCGGGCAGCACGAGCTGGCGGAGCTGGCGCCCCGGGACGTGGTGGCCAAGGGCATCCACCGGGTGCTGCTGGCCACCGGCACGGACCACGTCTTCCTCGACGCCCGGCACCTGGGCGGCGAGTTCCTGGCCCGGCGCTTCCCGACCATCGTCGCGTCCTGCCTGGCCATCGGGGTCGACCCGGCGTCCGACCTGATCCCCGTCGCCCCGGCCGCCCACTACGCCTCCGGCGGCGTCCGCACCGACCTGCGCGGCCGCACCTCGATCCCCGGCCTGTACGCGTGCGGCGAGGTCGCCTGCACCGGCGTGCACGGCGCGAACCGGCTGGCCAGCAACTCGCTGCTGGAGGGGCTGGTCTTCTCCCGGCGGATCGCCGAGGACGTCGCGGCCGGGCTGCCCGAGCAGGCCCAGCCGGCGTCGACCGGCGCCTGGGTGGGCGGCGAGGGCTGGGTGGTGCCGGCCGAGGCGACGCCGACGCTGCAACGGGCGATGACCCGGGGCGCGGGCGTGCTCCGCTCGGCCGACACCCTCGCCGCGACCGCCGAGGCGCTGACCGGGCTCGGCGCGGGCCGGGGCCGGCCCCGGACGGCCGACTGGGAGGCCACGAACCTTCTCACCGTGGCGTCGGCGCTGGTCGCCGCCGCGTACGCCCGCCGGGAGACCCGGGGCTGCCACTGGCGGGAGGACTTCCCGACGGCCGACGAGCGCTGGCACGGCCACCTCGTCGGCGCGGTCGGGGCGCAGGGCCGGTTGACGTCTCAGTGGGAGGAAGTCCGATGACGGAGTCGACGGAGCGGGCGTTGCGGGACGCCGGCCTGGACCCGGCGCAGGTGCGACGGGTGATCGAGAACGCGCTCGCGGAGGACCTGGGCCCCGACTTCCTGGACGTCACGAGCGTCGCCACCATCCCGGCCGGGCAGACCGACACGGCCGACCTGGTGGCCCGCGCCGACGGGGTGGTCGCCGGGCTGGCCGTGGCGGCGGCCGTCTTCGAGCTGGTCGGCGAGGCGACCGGCGCCGGTCGTACGGTCGAGGTGTCGGTGGTGGCCCACGACGGCGCGCGGGTGGCGCGCGGCGACGTGCTGGCCACGGTGACCGGCCCGACCCGGCTGCTGCTGACCGCCGAGCGCACCGCGCTCAACCTGCTCTGCCGGATGTCCGGGGTGGCCACCCACACCCGGGCCTGGGCGGACGCCCTGGCCGGCACGAAGGCGATGGTGCTCGACACCCGCAAGACCACCCCGGGCCTGCGCGCCCTGGAGAAGTACGCGGTCCGCGCCGGCGGCGGCACGAACAAGCGGATGGGCCTGCACGACGTCGCGATGATCAAGGACAACCACAAGTTCGCGGCGGGCGGCATCACGGCGGCCTTCCGCCGGGTCCGGGAGACCTTCCCGGACGTGCCGGTGCAGGTCGAGGTCGACACCGTCGCCGAGGCGGTGGAGGCGGTCGAGGCCGGGGCGGACTTCCTGCTGCTGGACAACATGACCCCGGAGATGCTGACCGAGGTGGTCGCCTCGGTGGGGGACCGGGCGGAGCTGGAGGCGACCGGCGGGCTGACCCTCGACGTCGCGGCGCGGTACGCGGCGACCGGCGTCGACTTCCTGTCGGTGGGCGCGCTGACGCACTCCTCGCCGATCCTCGACATCGCCATGGACCTGCGCACCGAGTGAATTGGCGGCGCGTCGTTGTCTAGGCTGCGGGGCGTGCTGCTCTGCATCGACATCGGAAACACCAACACCGTGCTGGCGACCTTCGACGGCGACAAGCTGGTGCACTCCTGGCGGATCAAGACCGATGCGCGCTCGACGGCCGACGAGCTGGGCCTCAAGTTCCGTGGGCTGCTCGCCGGGGACGCGGTCGAGATCACCGGGGTCGCGGCGTGCTCCACCGTGCCGGCCGCGCTGCGCTCGCTGCGCACGATGCTGTCCCGCTACTACGCGGACCTGCCGAGCGTGATCGTCGAGCCGGGGGTGCGCACCGGCGTGCAGCTCGCCATCGACAACCCCAAGGAGGTGGGCGCCGACCGGGTGGTCAACACCCTCGCCGCGTACACCCTCTACGGCGGGCCGTCGATCGTGGTGGACTTCGGCACCACCACCAACTTCGACGTGATCAGCGGGCGGGGCGAGTTCCTCGGCGGCGCCTTCGCCCCGGGTATCGAGATCAGCTTCGACGCGCTCGCCGCCCGGGCCGCCCAGCTCCGCAAGGTGGAGGCGACCCGGCCCCGCTCGGTGATCGGCAAGAACACCGTGGAGTGCCTCCAGTCCGGCCTCTACTTCGGCTTCGCCGGCCAGGTGGACCGGATCGTCGAGCGGATGGTCGAGGAGATCGGCGAGGTGCGGGCCGTCATCGCCACCGGCGGCCTCGCCGGCCTGGTGCTCAACGAGTGCCGCACGATCACCCACCACGAGCCGATGATCACCCTCATCGGCCTGCGGATGGTCTACGAGCGCAACGTCTGAGCGTGGGGTCGCGGGGGCGACCCGGCTGGCTCCGGGCGGCCGGACCGGCTCCGGGCAGGTCAGGCTATGCCCTCTCCGCCGGCCGGGATGCCCCCGAACCCCCAGTGGTTCAGCGCCGGCGGGCGCGAAGGACGAACGTGCGGTAGGGGAGTTCGACAGACTCTCGACCGGCCAGGTCGGGGTGGCTCGCAAAGAGCCTGCCGAGTTCCCGGTCGATCCTGTCCCGCTCGTCGGCGGACGCGGTCAGCCAGTAGGAGCGGGTGTGCAGCATCGCGACCACCCCGTCGGGGGTGAGCGTCGTGGTGTGGGCGAACTCGCCCAGCTCCGTCGGCTCGAAGGCGGGGCCGAAGTCGCCGTACTTCTCCACCACGCTGCCGGCGTTGTCGCCGAGGTGGGCGATGCGGCTCAGCTCGGCGACCCACTCGACGCGTTCGTCCCGGGTGTTCCAGATCGGGGCGAACGTCCCGCCGGACCGCAGCAGCCGGGCGATCTCGGGGTGCGCCCGCTCCCGGTCGAACCAGTGGTACGCCTGCCCCGCGACCACCGCGTCGACGGTGCCGTCGGGCAGCGGCACCGCCTCGGCGCTGCCGGCCAGGGCGGTCGTGCCCGGGGTGGCGACCTCCAGTTGGGCGCGCATCGCGGCGTCCGGCTCCACGGGTACCACCTCGTGGCCGAGGGCGAGTACGCCCCGGGTGAGGATGCCGGTGCCGGCGCCCAGGTCCACGACGCGGGCGGGCACCGCCATTCCGGCGAGCGCCCACCGCACGGCGGCCTCCGGATAGCGGGGGCGGAACCGGTCGTACTCGCGCGCCACGGCCCCGAACGACAGGGCTTGAGTGGGATCGGTCATGGCCGGCAGGTTATCCGGTAACGGCCTCCTGGCCCCTTGAGTACGCTCGGGGCCTGACCCCGCCCGAAATCTCCTTCTGAGGAAGCGTGCCGTGACCGAGCAGACTCCCGTGCCAGTCGACCCCGCCGACGACCTTCCCGAGCAGATGAAGGTCCGCCGGGAGAAGCGGGACCGGATGCTCGCCGAGGGCGTCGAGGCTTACCCGGTCGGCTTCCCGCGGACCAGCACGCTGGCCGAGATCCGCGAGAAGTACGCCGAGCTGCCCACCGACACCGCCACCGGCGACCGGGTCTCGGTCACCGGCCGGGTGATCTTCGTACGGAACACCGGCAAGCTCTGCTTCGCCACGCTCCGGGACGGCGACGGCACCGAGCTGCAGGCCATGCTCTCCCTGGACCGCGTCGGCGCCGACCGACTGGACGACTGGAAGCGCCTGGTCGACCTCGGCGACCACGTGGGCGTGACCGGCGAGGTGATCACCAGCCGGCGCGGCGAGCTGTCGGTGCTGGCCGAGGAGTGGGCGGTCACCGCGAAGGCGCTGCGCCCGCTGCCGGTGGCGCACAAGCCGCTCAGCGAGGAGGCGCGGGTCCGCCAGCGGTACGTCGACCTGATCGTCCGGCCGCAGGCCCGCCAGATGGTACGCACCCGGGCGGCGGCCGTCCGCAGCCTGCGCGACTCGCTGCACGAGCGGGACTTCATCGAGGTGGAGACCCCGATGCTGCAGTTGCTGCACGGCGGCGCGGCGGCGCGGCCATTCGTGACCCACAGCAACGCGCTGAACACCGATCTGTATCTGCGAATCGCGCCGGAACTGTTTCTCAAGCGGGCCGTCGTCGGGGGCGTCGATCGGGTCTTCGAGATCAACCGCAACTTCCGTAATGAGGGCATCGACTCCTCGCACTCGCCCGAGTTCGCGATGCTGGAGGCATACCAGGCCTACGGCGACTACGACACGATGGCGGAGCTGACCCGCAATCTGGTGCAGCGGGCCGCGATCGCGGTCGGCGGCTCGACCGTGGTGACCCACGCCGACGGTCGCGAGTTCGATCTGGGTGGCGAGTGGCGCTCGGTGACCCTCTTCGGGGTGCTTTCCGAGGCGCTCGGCGAGGAAGTGACGGTGCACACCGAGCACGCCCGCCTCGTCGAGTACGCCGACAAGGTCGGATTGGCCGTCGACCCGAAGTGGGGCGCGGGCAAGCTCGCCGAGGAACTGTTCGAGGAACTGGTCGTTCCCGGCCTCCAGGCGCCCACCTTCGTACGCGACTACCCGGAGGAGACCAGCCCGCTCACCCGGGCGCACCGCAGCGAGCCGGGGCTGGCCGAGAAGTGGGACCTCTACGTGCTCGGATTCGAGCTGGGGACCGCGTACTCGGAGCTGGTCGACCCGGTGGTGCAGCGGGAGCGGCTGCTCGCCCAGGCGCAGCTCGCGGCCCGGGGCGACGACGAGGCCATGCGGCTGGACGAGGACTTTCTCCGGGCGATGGAGTACGGAATGCCGCCGGCCGGGGGTATGGGAATGGGAATCGACCGGCTCTTGATGGCGCTGACGGGCCTGGGAATTCGGGAAACCATCCTCTTCCCCCTGGTGCGTCCCGAGTAGTCGGGTACTCGCACCGGGTCGTTACCGCATCCTATTGACGCGACAAGCGTCGTACAGGTTATTGTGCTCTCAGTTTGCAGGAGCACCCTGCTCGAAAGGAATGTGGGACGTGGCCAAGCAGATCATTCATAAGCTGGTCGATGACCTGGACGGCGGGGACGCTGACGAGACCGTCAAGTTCGCGCTCGACGGCGTTCAGTACGAGATCGACCTGTCGAGCTCGAACGCCGAGAAATTGCGTGACGTATTCGCTCCGTACATCGCCCACGGCACCAAGGTGGGCCGGGGCGGCGTTGTCGTGGGCGGGCGGGCCGCGCGCGGCCGGGGCGGCGCGACCGCCGACCGCGAGCAGAACAAGGCGATCCGGGCCTGGGCCAAGAAGGCCGGCAAGGACATCTCCGACCGCGGGCGGATCCCGCAGGAGATCGTCGACGAATACCACTCCAAGGCCGGTCACTGACCCGACCGCCGACGGGCGACAGACGCCGGGCCGGAGCACGACTCCGGGCCGGCGTCGCCGTATCCGCCGGCGGTCGGCTCCGGGCCGGCGTGGCTGTGTCCGCCCGGTGGTCGGCTCCGGGCCGGGCGTGGCTGTGCTGGTTCCGGGCCGGCGCGGCCGTATCGGCCCGGTGGCGTGCCGGACCGGGAAGAATTTCGTCCCGGTGGCGGTTGTCCACAGCCGGTGGAGAGTCTGTCCACAGCCTGTGGATGGCTGCCCGGGCGGCCCGGATCGGGGCCGCTTCGACTCCAGCGCCGGCCCGCGGACGCGGTCCGGGCGGTGGCGGAATTTCGCTCTGCGCGTACAGGTGGGGGTCGCGGAACACCCCCTGAGCGCGGACGGTTGTGTAAAACGACGCGTACGCGGCCTCCGGCGGGGACACACGACCTCAGCGGAGTCGGTCTGCGGCGATAGAGTAATGAGGCACGGACGCCCGTCCCGGACGTCCGCGCACCGGCCCCGCCGAGATCTGACATCAAGGCGCACGGCACGTGAGGAGCACGAGGGCATGTTCGAGCGGTTCACCGACCGAGCGCGACGGGTTGTCGTCCTGGCCCAGGAAGAGGCCCGGATGCTCAACCACAACTACATCGGTACGGAGC